>JAFEDV010000028.1 GCA_018241475.1 Pseudomonadota bacterium
AAGCTCGAGACGCGGCGCACAGCGGCGTGGGCGCTCGATCAGATCCTGACGCTGCTGCACCCGTTCATGCCGTTCATCACCGAAGAACTCTGGGCGCGGCTCGGCGATTTCGGCCAGAAGCGCGACGGCATGCTGATCACCGGCCAATGGCCGCAGCTCAGCCTCGATTTGGTGGATGAGAAAGCGGAAGCCGAAATCAGTTGGATGGTGGAGCTGATCGGCGAGACGCGCTCGACGCGCTCACAGCTCAATGTGCCGGCGGGCGTCAAGATTCCACTGCTGCTGATCGGGGCAGACGGGGACACCCAGGCGCGGCTCGAACGCTACCAGGAACTGATCGACCGCATGGCGCGGCTTGAATACTCGACCAGCGCCGATGTCGCGCCGAAGGGCTCGGTGACGTTCGTGCTGCAGGGCGCGACGGTGGCGTTGCCGTTGGAGGGCGTGGTCGATCTGCCGGCCGAGGCCGCGCGTCTCGGCAAGGAGATCGCCAAGCTGCAGGACGAGATCGGCAAGATGGACCAGAAGCTCGGTAATACCGATTTCGTGAAGCGAGCGCCGGAGGAGGTTGTCGAAGAATTGCGCGAGCGGCGCGAAGATGCGGTCGCGTCCGCGACGAAGCTCAGCGCCGCGTTGGCGCAGATCAAAAGCGCTCCATGACGCGCATCTTCGTCACCGGCGGCTCGGGCTTCGTGGGCGGCGCCGTCATCCGCCATTTCGTATCCAAAGGAGATGACGTGCGAGCCATGTCGCGCTCGGAGAAATCCGACGCGACCGTGCAGAAGCTGGGCGCCGCCGCCATTCGCTGCGATTTGGAGAACGTCACCGCAGGCCACATAGGCAATGCGGAGGCCGTGGTGCATTGCGCTGCCTTCGTTGAGCAGTGGGGGCCGAAGGACGCCTGGAAGCGTTTCAACGTGGATGGCACTTCGCGCATGCTGGCGGCGGCCAAAGCGGCGGGCGTGAGGCGTTTCATTCACATCAGCACGGAATCGGTGCTGTGGCGCGGCCAGTCCCTTCGCGATGTCGACGAAACGTACCCGCTCGCGCCGAACTCGCCCTATCCCTACGCAGCGACTAAGGCGCAGGCCGAGCAATTGGTGAAGGCCGCCAACGCCCCGGGCTTCGAGACCATCATCCTTCGCCCTCGCTTCATTTGGGGACCCGGCGACACGACGCTCCTGCCGACCATCGAACACATGGCCAAGACCGGTGGCTGGATGTGGGTCGATCACGGCCGCGCCATGACCTCGACCACCCACATCGCCAATCTTGTCCACGCCGTCGATCTGGCGCTGACAAAGGGCAAGGGCGGCGAGGCCTACTTCATCCTCGATGAGGGCGTGCGCTCCATGCATGAGATGATCGCTGGCATGGCGGCCGCTCGAGGCGTCACGTTGCCGGAGAAATCCATTCCAGCCTGGCTCGCCGACGCCATCGGCGCGGCCTGCGAGGGGCTCTGGCGTACGTTTCCCCTCAAGGGCGAGCCGCCTCTCACC
>JAFEDV010000290.1 GCA_018241475.1 Pseudomonadota bacterium
CATCGCAACATGCGTTACGGGACACTGGCTGATCGGTTATTTTGCTCACAACGAAGGGCCAATGCGCTGGCGTGTCGAGGGCGCTGGCGTGCAGGGGCACGACGTTCCGATCGCTGCGCTGCTCTCGATGGGCGAGAGCTGGCATAACAATCACCATGCCTATCCCGGCAGCGCTCGTATCGGGCTAAACGACGATCAGCCCGATCCCGGCTGGTGGTTTATCGTCGGGCTGGAGCGGATAGGCCTTGCCTGGAACATTCAAACGCCCGCGACGATGCCGGCGCGCAAGGCTCTGACGCGCGTGTCAAACGATGATGGTGGTTGCCCAGCGTGCCGGTTGGCGCTTCGATTAAGGAGGGCGCGGTCGGCTGCTGCGCTAGATTGGCTCGCTCTCTCTATTCGAACAGCGAACTGACGCTTTGTTCGTTGGCGATGCGCCAAATGGCGTCGCCCATGAGAGGGGCGACCGAGACAGCGCGCAGCTTCTTGCATTTGGCCTTGGCGCTGTCGGGGTCGATGGAGTTGGTTACCACCAATTCCTTGAGCATGCTGTCATCCACGCGCTTGGCCGCGCCGTTCGAGAGAACGCCGTGCGTGACGTAGGCTGAAACCGACTTGGCCTTTTCCTTCCGCAGCGCCTCGCCCGCATTGCAAAGCGTGCCGGCGCTGTCGACGATGTCGTCTATCAGGATGCAGTCGCGGCCCTCGACGTCGCCGATGATGTGCATCACTTCGCTGACGCCGGCCTTTTCGCGCCGCTTGTCGACGATGGCCAGATCGGCGCCCAAGCGATTGGCCAATGCGCGCGCGCGCACCACGCCGCCCACGTCGGGCGAGACGATCATCAGCTTCGCCACATCCTTGTAATGTTCGCGAATGTCGCGCTCCAGCACCGGCGTGGAGAAGAGGTTGTCGGTGGGGATGTCGAAGAAGCCCTGGATCTGGCCGGCGTGCAGCTCGAGTGTCAGCACGCGATTGGCTCCGGCGGTGGCGATGAGGTTCGCCACCAGCTTGGCCGAGATCGGCGTGCGGCCGCCGACTTTGCGGTCCTGGCGCCCGTAGCCGTAATAGGGGATGACTGCGGTGATGCGGCGGGCGGAAGCGCGCCGCAGCGCGTCGATGCCGATCAGCAATTCCATTAGATGATCGTTGGCGGGAAACGACGTCGACTGGATGAGAAAGACATCCTCGCCGCGGACGTTTTCCTGAATTTCGACGAAGATTTCGTTGTCTTTGAAGCGTTTGAACTCCGCTTGCGCCAGCGGCGTGTCCAAATGGTCGGCGATGGCCTTGGCCAGCGTCGGGTTGGAGTTTGCGGCGATCAGCTTCATTGGATGCGGGCCCCACGCGATCCGGTTCGCCTGTCCTCTAGCGCCTGAGTCGGGGCGGCGGGAAAGGATTTGCTGCTGTTTTATGACGGGCGCGTGCAACGTGGCGCCCGCGCAACGACCTAGGCGAGCACGATTGCCGAGCAATTGCGCCCGTAGTCGCCTGCTTTCTCGTGAAGCGCGCGCCGATTGCTATGGAAGCGATCCTTCAGCGCGCAGGTGTCCAGCGGCAGGACATCGATCGACGAAACGCCGAGCGCCGCCAGCCGGCCGGCGCAAAACCCGGGCAGATCGAAAAGACGCCGGTCGTTCTTCCCTGGCGCGAAGAAGCGCGCATTGGCGCGATCGCTCGCCACGAAACGCGCCTCGAATTCAGGTCCCACTTCGTAGGATGCGCTATGGATGCACGGCCCGATCGCCGCCGCGATGTCGCGCGCGCCGTGCTTGCGCATCAACGCGACGGTCGCCTCCAGCGCGCCGCCGAGCGCGCCCTTCCAGCCCGCATGCGCGGCGGCGATGACGCTTGCCCGCTGGTCGACGAAAAGCACCGGCGCGCAGTCGGCGGTGAGGATCGAGATGGCCAGCCCCGGCGTTGTCGTCACCAACGCATCGGCGTGTGGGCGTTCGCCGGACCACGGCGCGTCAATGAAGACAGCGCTTGGCGAATGCACCTGGTGCACGCCGACAAGATGCGACGGCTCGACGCCAAGCGCCGCGGCGATGCGCTGGCGATTCTCCTTCACGGCTTCCGGATCGTCGTTGGAGCCCGTGCCGGCGTTCAGGCTTGCGTAGATGCCGCGCGAGACCCCGCCCCGACGGCCGAAGAAGGCGTGGCGCACGCCAGCAAGATTTGTTGCGACCCAACGTGGCGGTGAATCCGTGGCAAGGGTCATTCCCCCTCTCCTCGAGGAGAGGGGGCCAGGGGGTGTGGTGATCCTCGATGTTCAGCGTTGCGAACATCGCGCAGAATTTGACGGGCCGCAGGTTCATCCCACCCCCCGCCCCCTCCCGTCAAAGGGAGGGGGAGAGAGATCAAAAGCCGGCGGGCGGAGGGAGATTGGGGCTCGATAGACATATGGCTTTGAATAGTGCGCCCATCTCATCGGCATGGGTCAAGCGCCGAAGCTCACGCCCGAGCCGCTGCGCGTGGCTGGGATTGGCTTTGGCCAGCGTGTCGGCGCGATAGTCGGTGCCGAGTGCGCGCAGAAAATGGCCTTGCGTGATTGGACCGCCGACGTCGAGGTTCGCATCGCGTGCAAGCCGGGTGAGGCGCGCGAAATCCACGTGTGCCGTCAAGTCGGCTTCGCCGGGCGCCTCCAGCGGATCGACTTTCTTGTGGCTCTTGAGGGCCTGCAGCGTGTCGGCGCCCTCGGGCGCGACGTACCCATAGTCGATGAACAGGGCGCGGCTAGACGCGGCGTGCAGGCGGCGTTCGATTTCGTACATGAACCCTTCCAGCGCCGGCGCGATTTCCCGCACCATGCCGGGCTTGCTCCCCTCGTCATCGGGGGCGGGGAGCGCGTTGCTCAAGCCGAACGTCAACGCGCCGCCGTCGGCGATGCCGACCAGCTTTTCGCGCCAGCCCCCTTCGCCGCGCACGAATTGCCGTATCGGAAAGCAGTCCAGGAATTCGTTGGCGACGATGAGCGACGGGCCGGGCGGAGCATCTTCCAGACGTGGGGCCCAGTCGGCGTTCGGCACGCGCTCGGCCTGTTCGTCGCGCAGCGGGGTGCTGACTTCGACAAACACGACGTTAGCCGCCTCGTGAAAGCCGTCGATGCGTTGGGTGGCGCGCAGCATGTCCTGCATCAGCACCCCGCGCCCGGGGCCAAGCTCGATGAGATTGAAGGCCGGCTTGCCGAGCGCGCTCCACTCATGCGCACACCAGAGGCCGATCAGTTCTCCGAACATCTGGCTGGCTTCCGGCGCGGTGAGGAAGTCCGCGCTGGCGCCGCCAATGGCTGGACGCGTTGCGTAATAGCCGTCCTCAGTGTCGTAGAGCGCCGCACCCATGAAATCCGCGACCGTCATCGGCCCGGCTTCACGGATGTGCTCGATCAGCCTTTGCTTGAGGCTCACGCCGCCGCCAGTTGCGGGCGCTTCAGCGCGCGGTTGATGAGCCAGACTCCGATCAGGATCATCGGGATCGAAAGCAGCATGCCCATGGTGATGACGCCGCGCAGGAATTCCGGCATTTGCGCATCCGGCTCGCGCACCGTTTCCAGCACCGCACGCGAGAGGCCGTAGAACAACAGGAACAAGCCGGCGTTCAGTCCAGGCCGGCGCAAGCTGTCGAACCTGAGCGTGGCGACGTTGATGATCGCAAAGAGCAGCAAGCCTTCGAGCCCGGCCTCGTATAGTTGGCTCGGATGGCGCGGCAGTTCGCCGGCTAGGCACACTCCGTTGCCCGCTTCGCGCAGCCGATCGTTGCAGAACACCATGCCCCAAGGCAGGTCGGTGTGGCGCCCCCACAGCTCGCCATTGATGAAATTGGCGATGCGGCCGAAGAACAGGCCGATCGGCGTCGCCGCTGCCGCGAGATCGCCCAGGCGCAGCAGATCGATCTTATCCGTGCGCGTCTTCTCGCGCAGCTCTTCGACATCGCGCTTCTTCAGCCAACCGACGCTCTGTACGCGTGAATAGTCGCCGGCGTGATCGCGCGGCGGTTCGGCGACGGCGCGCTTTTTGGCGAGCGTCGCGAATTGTTCTTCGTTCACGTGCTTTTGCTGCGTGAAGAAATACGCAGCGAGGAAAACGCCGATGAAGCCGCCGTGGAAACTCATGCCGCCTTGCCAGATCTCGAAGACGCCCATCGGGTGCTCCCAGATCATGCTGGTGTTATAGAAGAGGATGTAGCCGATGCGGCCGCCGAGGATGACGCCGAGCGTAGCCCAGAAGAGGAAGTCGTCGGCCTGCGCGACGGAGAGCGCCGGCTTGCCCGGTCGCCACAAGCGGTCTTGCCGGATCAGCCACACCATCCAGCGCCAGCCCAACACCAGTCCCACGATGTAGGCGAGCGCGTACCAGCGCAGATGAAGGGGCCCAACATGAAACGACCCGACATCGAAGAGATGCGGGATGGTCAAGGCCGAGGGGTCGAGATTGGGGAATTGTAGTGCGTTCCAGATCACTGCCGCTCACCGTCAAGCTGATCAGCCGCATTGCGCGGCCCAGGGCGGGTTCTTAAACAGGGGACGAGGCGCAATCCACATGCAAACGCAAAGTTCGGTGTTCGACGACCTGGCGCGGCTGATGACCGGGGCGATGGGCATGGCCCAAGGGATGGGAGAAGAGGCCAAGAACTTCATGCGCACTCAGGCGGACCGTTTCGTCGCCGAGATGGACCTTGTCGGGCGTGATGAATTCGAGGCGATGAAGCAGCTTGCTTCTGAAGCGCGCGCTGAAGCGGAGGCGCTGCGGGAGCGCGTGGCGGCGCTGGAAGCGGCGCTGCAAGATTTCAAGCGTCCGTAACGGAGTCATTCCGACCGGAGGCGCGGCACGCGCCGGAGAGCCGGAACTCAGGACAATATTCTGGCGCTCTACGCTCCCTGGGTTGCGGGACGCCTCCGGCTTTCGCCGGAGTCGGCCGGAATGACTCTAGGTGTGCATAGGCGGCGCTCTTAACCTTCTCTCAGCATTCGAAGCGCTTTCCTATGGAGCGGGGTTTGATTCGAGCGCGCCGCTGAAGCGCGCCCCAAGGCGAAGAGATCGCATTCGCCGCCGCGCAAAGCGGCGGCCATGAGCTCGGAGGGGACGCTCTTGGATCTCTATCTCGACGGCGAAGCCGAAGTCGCCACAGACCCGATGGACACGGTTGAGACCGTGATCGCATCCGACGACCGCTTCCAATCCGAACGCGCCGAGGACGGAGACGTCCACTTCAGCTTCAGATGCTCCTGGGGCGAGAGCGTCGGCTATTTCAGCTATCGCCACGAGCTTCCCGCGCTGCTCTTCACGCTGGGATTCGATCTGCAAGCGCCGAAGTCGCGCTACGACGAAGCTGTAAAGCTCGCCTCGCAGATCAATGAAAATCTTTGGCTTGGGCACTTCGATGTTTGGTCAGATGACGGCACCATCATATTCCGTCACGCCATGCCGATGATCGGCCGTGACGAAATCTCGATCGGCGAAGTGCAGGCGATGCTCGCTGCAGCTTTGGACGCCGCCGAGCGCTTCAAGCCTGCATTCCACTTCCTCATCCTGGCCGGCATGAAGGCAGAAGATGCGGCTGGAGCGGCTTTGTTCGAAACCGTCGGAGAAGCGTGAGCGGCCCAATGTCCGGCCCTGAAATTCGACCCGCGCGCAGGATCGGCAGGATGTCGAATTTCGAGGCCCAAAGGACGTTGGAAGATTCAATTCTGCAATGCGGCTTTTGGATTTGAAATTCGCATGTCCGACCGCCATCAACACGAAGCGAATTTCAAATCCGCCGCGTTGGACGCCCCATCCATTGCGTTGGTCGGCGCTGGCGCCATGGGCGGCGCGCTTGTGCGCGGCTGGATCGAAGCGGTGCGCAAGGGCGGGGGCCTGACGCTCACCGTTGTCGAGCCGCATTTCGATCCTGGGCTCGAACGCGAACTCGATGCGGTGGGGGCTGTGCTCAATCCGCCGGACCCCGGGCCCGTCGACATGGTCGTCTTGGCGGTGAAGCCGCAGATCTTTCCGAGCGTCGTCGAAGGCACGCGCAGATTCGTCGGCCCTGACACACGCATCATGTCGATCATGGCCGGCATCCCGATCGAAAGCATTCAGCGCGCGTTCGGCGTGCAGCGTGTCATCCGCTGCGTACCCAACACCCCCGCCCGCATCGGACGAGGCGTCACCGCTTATGTGTGCGCGCCGGACTGCACGGCGGACGACCGCCAGCTGGTGGAGCAATTGCTTGAACCGCTGGGCGCGGTGGAACCAATCGCGGCCGAGCGCCTGATGGATGTGGTCACCGCCGTCTCCGGTTCGGGTCCCGCTTACGTTTTCCTGCTTGCGGAAGTGCTGGCGGCCGCTGCTGAGCAGGAGGGCTTGGACAAGGATACCGCCATGCGCCTAGCGAGTCGCACGGTCGCAGGGGCTGGCGCGCTGATGCTCGAAACCGGCGAAACGGCGGGCGATCTGCGCAAGCAAGTGACCTCACCCGGCGGCACGACGGAGGCTGCCCTGGACGTGCTCGGCGGCAACGGTGGATTGGCGCCGCTGTTGCGTCACGCCGTCTCCGCCGCCGCCGCCCGCTCGCGCGAACTCGGCAAGGGCTAACCTTCCCGCTTCATCCTTTCTTGGCGCGCCGCTTCGGCTTTGCTTGGCGTCGATAGCGCGGTGTCGCCGATCTTGATCTCGCCGTCTCGAGCGTAGTGGGCGATCACCATGCCGGTCGAAGACGGTCGCGAGCGCACGAGCTTGTAGGCGCGCGGCGCCGAGCGATCCGCGAACAGCTTCTTGCCGGCGCCAAGCACGACCGGGACGGTGAAGGTCTTGATCTCATCAACGAGATCATTTGCAAGCAGGGTATGCACGAGTTCGGTGCTCCCTTGAGTTACGAGGTTTGGACCCTCTTCTTGCTTGAGGCGCTTTACGTCGGCGATGGCGCGGAGCAGCACCGAGCCCCGCCAGCTCGTGTCGACATCGCCCGAGCCCGAAACGACGTACTTGCCGATGCCCTTGAAAAGCTTGGCGATGACGTCGTCTTCGCCGCCTTCAGCGTAGGGCCAGTGTGCCGCGAATATCTCGTAGGTCTTGCGGCCGAGCAGCAGGTCGAACTTCTCTTCGAAGAGACGGTCTACCTCTTCGCCGAACACCCGATCGAAAAAGGGCGTAACCCAGCCGCCGTACTTGAAGCCCCTGGTGGGGTCCTCCGTTGGCCCGCCCGGCGCCTGCATGACGCCATCCAGGGACACGAATGCGCCGACGATGATTTTCCGCATAGGTTGCTCTCCGGTCAGATCCGAGGACGAACCAGCCGACGCCGCTCCGACACTTATATTAACGTCTTGGCGAGCGGCGCGCTTCAGGTTCCGCCGCATGGCGCAATACGACCTCATTGTGATCGGCTCCGGCCCGGCCGGCCGGCGCGCCGCCGTGCAGGCCGCGAAGCTCAAGAAGTCCGTGCTGGTGATCGAGAAGGGACGGCGCGTCGGCGGCGTCTGCGTTCACACCGGCACCATCCCATCGAAAACCTTGCGGGAGACGGTGCTCAATCTCTCCGGCTGGCGCGAACGCGGCTTCTATGGGCGCGCCCATCGCAACAAGGAAAACATCACCGCGGAGGACCTGCGCCGGCGCCTCATGATGACGCTGAATCACGAAGTGGAGGTGCTGGAGCACCAGTTCGCGCGCAACGGCGTGGCTTGGCTTTCCGGCGAGGCGCGCTTTATCGACCCGCACACGCTGGAGGTTGTCACTGAGCGGGGCGAGGTTCGCCACCTGCGCGGCGAGCGCATCCTGATCGCCGTCGGCACGAACCCTCATCGCCCGCCCCACATTCCATTCGACGGCGAATACATCGTCGATGCCGACGAAATTCTCGATCTGAAACGCCTCCCGCGCTCGCTCGCTGTTATCGGCGCCAGCGTCATCGGCATAGAATATGCCACGATCTTCTCCGCGCTCGACGTAAAGGTGACCGTAGTTGAGCCGAACGAGGACATGCTGGGCTTCATCGATCGCGAACTTGTCGACGAATTCATCCATGACCTGCGCGACCGCGGCGTCGCGCTTCGATTCCAGAGCAAGACGAAGAGCGTTGAACGCGCCGGCGCCGGCTGCCTCGTACGTCTCGAAGATCAACGTCAGATCGCGGCGGACATGGTGCTGTTCGCTGCGGGCCGCAAAGGCGCGACAGACGCGCTCAATCTCGCGGCCGCCAATCTCGCGGCCGACGAGCGCGGCCGCATCGCGGTCGACAAGGCCACCTTTCGCACGAAGCAACCGCATATCTATGCGGTCGGCGACGTGATCGGCTTCCCGAGCCTTGCATCGACTTCGTTGGAGCAGGGGCGCATCGCTGCGTGCCACGCTTTCGACGAACCGGCGCATGCGCCGCCCGAGTTCTTCCCCTACGGCATCTATTCGGTGCCGGAGATGTCAACGGTCGGCATGACCGAAGAACAGGTCCGCGAGCGCGGCATTGCGTACGAGACCGGCATCGCGCGTTTCCGCGAAACCTCGCGTGGTCACATCATTGGACTCAATTCCGGTTTCATGAAAATGATCTTCGCGCTGGAAACCAAGCGGCTGCTCGGCGCGCACATCGTCGGCGAAGGCGCGACCGAGCTTATCCATATCGGCCAGGCGGTGCTCAATCTCGGCGGCGGCCTCGACTATTTCGTCGAGAACACCTTCAACTACCCGACGCTTGCTGAAGCCTACAAGATCGCCGCGCTTGACGCCTTCAATCGCATGCCGGCGCGGCAACCGAGCGCGGAATTCATTGAAACGCTGCGCCGAAACGCCGCCCGGGCTTGATCAAGCGGCTGGCATCATCTCGATAAGTGCGCCGCCGACCGACATGGCGATCTGCGGGAAAGCGCCGCCGAGAGCGGGATCGACGCCGTCGTAGAGCTTGCTTGCGGGCGACAGCGGACTAACCCGAAGCGGCACGCTGCGCGGGTTTTGCGCCGCAGCCGCGCGCACGAGATCGGGCAGGAATGGCAAATGTGAACCGCCGCCGGCGAGCACGACGTCGATCACCTGTGCGCCCACGGCCTGCGCGCGCTGCACGACGGGCGTCAGGCTGGCGGCGATGATTCGCGTCAACGCCGCCTGGTATTCGCGGAACTGCGGATCATCGGTCAGATCGCTCAGCTTGATCGTGGTGGTGTTCCAACCGCCGGTGCGCAAAATGACCTTGCCGTGCGCGAACAGTTGCTGCTTCAACTCGCGTGCGCTCAACTTGAACATTCGCAGCACGCGCTGCTCTTCGGCTTGGCTGGGATCGCCGCCGCGCCTGCGAAAATAGTGCTCTATCAGGATGCGATCTATCTCGTCGCCGGCGAGGCCGCTGCATTGACGCGCTTCGGTGATCTCGGTGAGCGCCGGCGGATTGGTGCGCTCGTCGAATTCGAACGCGGCCACATCGGTAGTGCCGGCGCCAATGTCGAAGACCAGCACGAAATTGGTCGGCGCCGTGGTGAAGGCGAGGCTGGCTGCCGCCGCCGCGTGCGGCTCGAACACGCCGGTCTCAAGCCGGCCGTTGCCGGGAAGCTGGATGGCCTTGTCGAGCGCATCCTTGCACTGAGCGATGGAGATGCCTTCGGCGGAGAGAAAGAGGCGGCCGAGCTTTTGCGAGACAGCGGCGCTTTCGTTGAAGATTGCTTCAAACACGCGATCCGGGCCGTTGCCGGCTTTCCAGACCGGGCTCGTGTAGCGGCGCTTTACCTCCGCCACGCCCGGCGGCATGCCCTGCGTGACCGCGAGCGCTTCGCGGATGAGCTGATCGAGGTAGGCGAGGTAAAGCACGAGCGCGTCGCGATGGGTCAGCGTGCCGGTTGGATCGACCGATGGGCGCATTTTTTGAGCCAGGATCGCCGCCGCATCTCTCGCGCCAAGCACGGTCTTGAACGAGAGCAATGGATCGCGTCCCTGCGCGGCCCCGCGCTGCGCGTATTCGAGTGCGAGCGGGCCGAAGAAAATGCGGCCGCCATCGACATAAAGTACGCTCGGCGTCAACAGCGCGTGCTGCGCGCGCGATACCGCACCGACCGGCAAGGGCTTGACGCCGACTTCGAGCGGCAGCGTCGGATCCAGGCATACGCTCGCTTTCGACCGGGCGGTTCCGAAATCGATACAGATGCGCGCTCGTGAAAGGTTCACGTTTTCGCCGGTATCCGCCATGTCCCCTGCCTCGTTTCGCCAACGCGAAGACTTGGTTCCAGAATGAACGAACCGTCAGCCGAGTCCTAGCGCGCAAGCCGTTTTGCTTGTGGATAGCGGTGGCCCTGCTTCGGCGGCGTCGGTCAACTCCCGCAGCTGTGAATTACCGGAACTTTAGGCTGGCCGCGGAATGCGCAGCGTGGCGCGCAAGCCCCCCAGCGGGCTCGGAGACAGGATGATGTCGCCGCCGTGGCTGCGCGCGACGTCGCGGGCGATGGCCAGGCCAAGACCGACTCCCTTCTGGTTGCGCGAGCGCGTCGCATCTAGGCGCGAGAACGGGCGGAATGCTTCCTCGTACTGCTCGGGAGGTATGCCGGGGCCGTTGTCATCGACAGTGACAGTGACCGCGCGTTCTTCGCCGGCGACGCCGACATGCACGCGGTCGCCATGGGCTGCGGCATTGTCGATCAGGTTGGCGACGCAGCGTTTCAGGCCTCGCGCACGCCCGGCTGTCGTCACATCGCCGGAGCTTTGAACCTCGACGGCCGCTCCGGCCCGCTTGGTGTCGGCGACGACTTCGTGGGCAAGCGCCCCGACATCGACTTGCGCCGGCGACTCCTCGGCCGAGCCTTTGGCGAACGCCAGGTATTCGTCCAGCGTCTCCTCCATCTCCTTCAGGTCGCGCTTGGCGTCTTCGACCTCAGGCGAGGGCGGCATCAGCGCAAATTGAAGCTTGAGCCTCGTCAGCGGGGTTCGCAAATCGTGGCTGACGCCCGCAAGCAATTGCGAGCGTTGTTCGATCGACCTCGTGATTCTGTCCCGCATCGCAAAGAAGGCATGCGCGGCGCCGCGCACTTCGCGCGCGCCCCGCACGCGAAAGACGCCGGCGTCCTGGCCGCGTCCGAAGCGCTCCATGGCCGCGGCCAGCATTTCGATCGGCCGCACCTGGTTGCGGATGAAGATGATGGACACGGCGACCAGGAAAAGCGTCGCGCCCGCGATCCAGGTCACAAACAGCGGACCGGATCGGGCCTGCACGCGGTCGCGGAAGGCGCGCAGCTGCAATACGCCCTCGGCGATGGGCACGCGGATGATCACCTGATTGCCGGGGCAAGTTGAATCGTACCAAATCTGCCGCCCCAGCTGACCTTCGAGCGCATGCGTAAAGTAGCCGTCGAGCGCCGAGCCGGCGCCGCGGCAGTGCCGCAGCGCCAGCGGCGCGTTCGGCTGCAGTTCGATGTCCAGGCGCAGCGGGCGCTGCGCCAGGCGTTCCAGATCCGCGAAGTTCTGTGGCGTCGGATCGCGCTCGTAGAGCTGGATGATCAGCGCCACGTCCGACGCCACCCCCTGACTCATCCGCTTCGATGTCGCCTGCCAGTGGTCATCCAGGAAAACGAGCGTGATGATCAGCTGCAGGACCGCGGCGGGCGCCACGATGATGAGCAGTGTGCGCCAATAGAGGCCCTTCGGCATGATGTCACGAAGGCGGAAGGCGGGTGTCGGGCGCATCAGTCCGCCGCAAGCCTGTAGCCGACCCCGCGCACGGTTTGCAGATAGACCGGCGCGCGCGGATCGGCCTCGACCTTGCGCCGCAGCCGCGTCACTTGCACATCGACCGATCGCTCGAGGCCGGCGCCGGTGCGCTTGGCCAGATCTTCGCGGCTGATCACGTCGCCCGGTCGCGCCGCCAGGATGCGCAGCAGCGCCACTTCCGCTTCCGTCAGCCGCACCGCCGCGCCATCGCGCTGCAGCTCGCCGCGCGCGCTGTTGAACGCGAACGGTCCGAAGCTCACGATTTCGAGAACCTCGCCGCGATTGGCCACCGTCCGGCGCAGGATCGCGTTTATGCGCAAGGCCAGCTCCGCCGGCTCGAAGGGCTTGGCCACGTAATCGTCGGCCCCAATTGAAAGTCCGCGGATGCGATCTTCAGGCATGCCGCGCGCGGTCAGCAGCACGATCGGCACCTTCGAACCCTTGCGCACGTTCTCGGCCAGCGAGAAACCGTCTTCAACCGGCATCATCACGTCCAGGATGAGGAGGTCGAAATCCATTGACGCCAGGAGCCGTCGTGCGCCGACCGCATCGGGCGCGGCGGAGACGCGCGCGCCGGCCTGGGTGAGGTAGCGCTTGAGCAGTTCGCGGATGCGATCGTCGTCATCGACCAGCAGCAGGTGCGGCGGCCGGTCGAGCGCGTCGAAGGCGGGCGCGGCAGTCATCTCCGGGGCGCACCGCAGAATGGCGGGGTGCGAGCATGATCGCACCGCGAGCTATGCCAACCAGGGGCATGTTCTTGCCTGACATAAGGGAATTGATTGACAGCCATGTCGCTCGTCACAATTTACGCTCAAAAACCATCCCATTGAGGCGGCGGCTTCGCAAGGCCCCACCCATCCTAGGAGGAAATCCATGGCGGCTCAGCCCTTTGACGACCGCGACGGCTGGGTCTGGATGGATGGCGAGTTCGTGCCGCATCGCGACGCCAAGGTCCATGTGCTCACGCATGCGCTCCATTATGCCTCGGCCGTGTTCGAGGGCGAGCGCGCCTATGGCGGGGTAGTGTTCAAGGGCCACGAGCACAGCCTGCGTCTGCATAAGTCGGCGAAGATTCTAGGCTTTCAGGCGCCCGCCAGCGTCGAGGACATCGACAAGGCCAAGAGCGATCTCATCAACAAGCTCGGCTTCGAGAATTGCTATCTGCGCGCCATCGCGTGGCGCGGCTCCGAGCAGATGGGCGTTGCCGCCAAGCGTGATGACACACACATGGCGATAGCCGCGTGGGAGTGGGGCGATTACTTCGCCGACAAGATGAAGGGCGTGCGCCTCATGATCGCGCCGTGGCGGCGTCCGGCGCCGGACACCAGCCCGTGGAATTCGAAGGCCGCAGGCCTCTACATGATCTGCACGCTTTCGCGACACGCCGCCAACGATGCTGGCTTCGATGACGCCATCATGATGGATTGGCGCGGCCAGGTCGCGGAAGGCACCGGCGCAAACATCTTTTTCGTGCGCGATGGCGTTCTGCACACGCCATTCCCGGATTGCTTCCTGAACGGCATCACCCGCCAAACCGTGATCGCGCTGGCGCGCGCCAACGGCGTCGAGGTGCAGGAGCGCGCGATCTGGCCGAGCGAATTGGTGACATTCGACGAGGCCTTTCTTACCGGCTCTGCTGCCGAAATCACGCCGATCCGCGAAATTGCCGGGCTTGCTTTCAAGCCTGGCAAGATGACCGAGCAGCTGATGGCGGGGTTCAGCGCGCTGACCCGGCGCAAGAATGCGGTCCATGAGGACGCTTTTCATGCAACTCGCTCGTTTCCCGCGCCGCCGCTACACG
>JAFEDV010000291.1 GCA_018241475.1 Pseudomonadota bacterium
ACACCGCCGGCGGGGACGCCGGCGGTCCAAGGTCCGTCGTTAGCCGACGCCGTGCTGATGGAACCAGGCGATGGCGCGCGTCCAGCCATCTTGGGCGTCATGCTGATTGTAAGAAGCGCGATAGTCGGCGTGGAAGCCGTGCTGCGCGTCGGGATAGACGACGATTTCCGAATGGGTCGGATTGCCGTGGGCGTTGAGCGCCGTGCGCATTTGCGCAACCGCGTCCTGGGTGATGCCCTGGTCGAGCGCGCCATAAAGCCCGAGCACGGGCGTGCGTAGCGTTGGTGCGATGTCGATCGGATACGGGCGGTGCTCTTCGTAGCCGAAGCCGTTGGGTTGCGGGCGCAGCAGCGGGCCATACCAGGCGACAGCGGCGCGCAAATCTTGCGGGAAGCGCGCCGCCGCCATCCAGGTGACGCCGCCGCCCCAGCAGAAGCCGGTGACGCCGAGCGCATTGTGCTGCACGAAACGCTGGGCCTGCAGCCAATGAATGGCGCCGGCGGTGTCGCCCATGACCTGCTCGTAGTGCGCGGTCTGCACGATCGTGCGGATGGCGTTCATGTCGGTGAGCGGCGCGGGATTGCCGGCGCGGTTGAAATAGTCGGGCGCGATGGCGACGAAGCCGGCGCGCGCAAAACGGCGGCACGTGTCCTTGATGTAGTCGTGGATGCCGAACACCTCGTTGACGACGATGATGGCCGGATGCCGTCCCTGCCCCTCAGGACGCGCGACATAAGCGGGCAGGTTGTAATTGTTGGCGCCGTGGATGTGGATTTCTTCGATGGTGAGACCGTCGCTGGGCGTGACGATCGGTTCGGCGTCGGCGGAGAGCGCCGCCGCAGCGTAACCCGCGAAAAACAAGGACGCCGCGATGCTGCGGCGCGAGGGCTCGATGTTTCCGTAAGCGGTGTCCAGGCGCATTGGGCTGATCCTCCGTCGCATCCGCGCGTTCATTCGCGCGCATCCCCTTGCGGGCAGATATGGGGCGGGCGCAGTCTGCCGGCGAGCCAGGACGAGGGGAAATCAATATGCGTCTTTCGGGATGGTGCGCGCTTGCCGCGCTGACTGCGCTCGCAGGGCCCGCCTTCGCGCAAACGGCGGCTGAGCACGCGCCCGCTGCTGCGGCAGCCACACATACGGCGACGGCGCTGCCATTCGATCCGGATGTGGCGACGCGGGAATGGCTCAACACAATGGATCCGGCGGCGGTGCGGCGGTCGAACTCATACTTCGAGGGCGGCTATTGGATTCAGTTCGTCGGGCCGATCATTGGCTTCATCATCGCGTTTCTCGTGCTGCAGCTTGGTTGGGCCAGGGGCGTGCGCAGCTGGCTCGAGAAGACGGTGAAGCTCTATTTCCTCGTCGTCATTGGCTTTTTCCTTTTCTACACACTCGTCGGCGTCGTGACCTTCCCTTGGGATTATTGGGTGGGTTTCGTGCGTGAGCACGATTACGGGCTGTCACGTCAAGACTTCTCGCATTGGTTCACCGAGTACCTGCAGGGCTTCGGGCTCAATCTGGCCATTGGCTCAATCGGAATCGCAATTCTGTATTTCGTGATTTGGCTGGCGAAGAAGAGTTGGTGGATTTGGGGAACGATCGTTGCAGTGGTCCTATCCGCGGTCGCGAGCATGTTGGCGCCGGTCTACATCGCGCCGATCTTCAACAGCTACCACGAGATGGCCGACAGCCCACTGAAGACAAGCATCGTTGAAATGGCTCAGGCAAACGGCGTGCCGGCTGACAACGTCTATGTGTTCGACGTGTCGCGTCAATCGAATCGCGTGACCGCGAACGTCTCCGGTTTTGCCGGCACGACCCGCATCTCGATGGCGGACAATCTCATCCATCGCGAAACGCCCGGCGGCGTGCGCGCGGTGCTGGGGCACGAAATCGGTCATTACGTGCTCAACCACAATGTCTCGCTGCTTGTGATGTTCACGCTGCTGATTGTGGTGGTGTTTGCGCTGGCGAATTGGCTCTTCAACAAGCTGAGCGCCGGCGAGCGATGGGGCATTCGCAACGTCTGGGACCCGGCGGGGATGCCGCTGCTGTTCTCGGTCATCGCCTTCCTGATGCTGGTCGCCACGCCGATCCAAAACAACATCACCCGCTTCCACGAGCATCAGGCCGACATGTTCGGGTTGAATGCGGCGCGGGAGCCGGACGGGTTTGCGGAATCGGCGCTGCTGCTCTCGGAATATCGCAAGATGGAGCCCTCCCCGCTCGAGGAATGGTTCTTCTACGATCACCCGTCGGGCTATGACCGCATTCACATGGCGATGGTCTGGAAGGCGCATCACATGGCGCTCGGCGACATTCCGGTGGGACGTGGCGGCCCGCCACCAGGATGGCATCCAGATTTCGTCGTGATGCAACACGGCGCGAATGCGAGTGCGACGACAGCGCCGCAGCGCTCTACGGCGGCGTCACACGGCGCACCGTGAGATTGATCCTCCCGCCTTTGGGCAGAAGGCGGGAGGTGCCGGGCAGGATGCGGTCGACACCGTGGTAGAAGCGGCGGCTGGCGCCGCCGAGCAGGCACACATCGCCTGAGGCCAGACGCACGCTGCGCGTGGGATCGGAGCGCACCGGGCCGCCGATGCGGAAGAGCGCGGTGTCGCCGAGCGAGATCGAGAGCACCGGCGCATCCCAGGCTGCTTCGTCGGCGTCGATGTGCAGACCCATGCGCGCGTCGCTTTCGTAGAGATTGACGAGGCAGGCTTCCGGCGGCGCCGAATACCCGGAGAGTTCGCTCCATAGTTCGAGCACGCGCGGCGGCATCTCCGGCCACGGCTTGCCGGTGTCGGGATGGGTGGCCTGGTAGCGGTAGCCTTGCTCCTTGTCGGTGACCCACCCGAGCGGCCCGAAATTGGTCATCCGCACGCGCATCGGCTGGCCGGACTTCGGCATGCGCGGGATGTAGAGCGGCCCTCCTCGCATGCGCGCGAAGACGTCGTCGCGCAGCGCTTCCTGCTCGGCGCGGCTCAAGAAGCCGGGCCAGAGCCGGAAGCCTTCGAGATCGGTGGCGGCTTGAGCCATTGGGCTCGGCTCTCCATGTGTTCGGTTTCTTTTTTGTTCTCCGGCCGATCAAGGCGAATTTGCCGCTGCCCTGTTTCCATGCCGCGAATGCGGATAGCAGGGTCAAAAGCCTTGCACGCCGTAGGCGATACACCACATGAACCGGGAAACGACGGCCTGGATGCTTGAGCGGGGGCGCTAGGCCGTTAATCCGGTTGAAACTGAAGGTCAGGACGCGCGCTTTCCGGACGCCAGCCTATGGGTCCATGAAGAAAGGCCGCGCCGCTGTGAAAGGACGAGGACGCTAACATGGGCAAGGTCATCGGTATCGATTTGGGCACGACCAATTCGTGCGTCGCCGTGATGGAAGGCGGCCAGCCCAAGGTCATCGTCAACGCCGAAGGCTCGAACACCACGCCCTCTGTCGTCGCCTTCACCGAAAGCGGCGAGCGCCTGATCGGCATCCAGGCCGCGCGCCAAGCCATCACCAATCCGACCCACACCTATTACGCCGTGAAGCGCCTGATCGGCCGCACCTATGACGACCCGATCACCAAGAAGGACGTCGATCTCGTCCCCTACAAAATCGTGCGCGGACCGAACGGCGACGCCTGGATCCAAGGGCGCGACAAGCAATATGCGCCGTCCGAAATCTCCGCCTTCGTGCTGCAGAAGATGAAGCAGACGGCCGAGGACTATCTGGGCGAACCGGTGACCCAGGCGGTGATCACGGTTCCCGCCTACTTCAACGACGCGCAGCGCCAAGCCACCAAGGACGCCGGCCGCATCGCCGGTCTCGAAGTGCTGCGCATCATCAACGAACCGACAGCCGCCGCCCTCGCCTACGGCCTCGACAAGACCCAGAACAAGACCATCGCCGTCTATGACCTCGGCGGCGGCACGTTCGACATTTCGATCCTCGAAATCGGCGACGGCGTCTTCGAAGTGCGTTCGACCAACGGCGACACCTTCCTCGGCGGCGAAGACTTCGACGTCCGCATTCTCAACTATCTGGCCGACGAGTTCAAAAAGCAGAACGGCGTCGACCTCAGGCAGGACAAGTTGGCGCTGCAGCGGCTGAAGGAAGTGGCCGAGCAAGCCAAGAAGGAGCTTTCGAGCCGCACCGAATTCGACGTCTCCATCCCGTTCATTTCGATGGACGCCAACCGCAATCCGCTTCACCTCAACATGAAGCTGACGCGCGCCAAGTTCGAAAGCCTGGTCGACGATCTCGTCCAGAAGACGCTCGGGCCCTGCAAGGCCGCGCTGAAGGACGCCGGCCTCTCGGCGAACGACATCAAGGAAGTGGTGCTGGTCGGCGGCATGACGCGCATGCCGAAGATCCAGCAGGTGGTGAAGGAATTTTTCGGCCGCGAACCGCACAAGGGCGTCAATCCCGATGAAGTCGTGGCCGTGGGCGCGGCGATCCAGGCCGGCGTGCTGCAGGGCGACGTGAAGAACGTCGTGCTGCTGGACGTGACGCCGCTGTCGCTCGGCATCGAAACGCTGGGCGGCGTGTTCACGCGGCTGATCGAACGCAACACCACCATCCCGACCAAGAAGAGCCAGATCTTCTCGACCGCGGAAGACAATCAGAACGCGGTGACCATCCGAGTCTTCCAGGGCGAGCGCGAAATGGCCCAGGATAACCGGCCGCTCGGCCAGTTCGACCTGGTCGGCATTCCCCCTGCGCCACGCGGCATGCCGCAGATCGAAGTCACCTTCGACATCGACGCCAACGGCATCGTCTCGGTCGGCGCCAAGGACAAGGCGACCAACAAAGAACAATCCATGCGCATCCAGCCTTCGGGCGGGCTCTCCGAGGCCGACATCAAGCGCATGGTGAAGGAGGCCGAAGAGCACGCCGGCGAGGACAAATCGCGCCGCGAGCTGGCGGAAGCGAAGAACCAGGGCGAAGCGCTGGTGCACGCAACCGAAAAGCAGCTGCAGGAAAACGGCGACAAGATTCCGGCTTCGGACAAGTCCAACATCGAAAGCGCGATCGCTGCGCTGAAGGCTGCGCTCGGAACTGACAACACCGCCGAGATCGCCTCAAAGACACAGGCCTTGGTGCAGGCATCGATGAAGATCGGCGAGGCGCTCTATGGCGGCGCGGGCCAGGGCGGCGCGGGCCAAGGCGGCGCCGGCGAAGGCCCGCCCGGGCAGGAAGGCGTTGTCGACGCCGAGTTCGAGGAAGTCGACGGCAAGAACAAGAAGAGCGCCTGAGGTCCATGATGCGCAGGTTCGGCGGGTAGCGCACCATGACCACTGCCAGCGGCGATTACTACGAAATCCTCGGCGTTCCGCGCGACGCGGACCAAGCCGCGATCAAGTCCGCTTTCCGCAAGCTCGCCATGAAACTGCACCCAGACCAAAACCCCGGGTGCAAGGTTTCCGAAGAGAAGTTCAAGGAAATCGGCGAGGCCTATGCGGTGCTTTCCGATCCGCAGAAGCGCGCGGCCTATGATCGCTACGGCAAGGCCGCCTTCCAAAACGGCGGCATGGGGGCGGGTCCATTCGGTCCCGGCTCCGCCGGCTTTGCGGACTTTTCCGACATCTTCAACGAGATCTTCGGCGGCGGTTTCGAAGAGATGTTTGCGCGCGGCGGCCATGGGCCCCGCAACGGCCCCGAACGCGGCGCCGATTTGCGCTACGACGTCGAGATCACGCTCGAACAAGCGTTCCGCGGCATGGAGCGCGAGATCGTCGCGCCGCGCGCGCAGGCGTGCGACCCGTGCGGCGGCACAGGCTCCGAAGGCAGGGCCCCGCTCGAAACCTGCCGCACCTGCAACGGTGCCGGCCAAGTGCGCGCCAGCCAGGGCATGTTCCGCATCGTGCGCACGTGCCCCTCCTGCCACGGGCGCGGGCAAGCCATCAAAACGCCTTGCCGCTCGTGCGGCGGACGCGGGCTGACGCAGAAAGAGCGGACGCTGGCGGTGAAGATTCCGGCTGGCGTCGAGGACGGCACCCGCATCCGCCTGGCCGGTGAAGGCGATGCAGGCGCGCGCGGAGGCCCGCCGGGCGATCTTTATCTCTTCCTGTCAGTGAAGCCGCATCCGTTGTTCGAGCGCGACGGCCCCGATCTCTATTGCCGCGCGCCGGCGCCCATGAGCAAAGCCGCCCTCGGCGGCGAGATGGAAATTCCGACCATCGACGGCGATCGCACCAGGATCGCGATCCCCGCCGGCGCGCAGACCGGGAGGCGCTGCCGCGTGAAGGGCAAGGGCATGCCGCAGCTGCGATCCCGCGATCGCGGCGATTTGCATGTCGAGCTGGTGGTGGAAACGCCTGTCAATCTCACGGCGAAACAACGCAAGCTGCTGGAGGAGTTCTCCAAGGAGTGTGGCGAGGAAGCGCACCCACAGACGCAAGGCTTCTTCGATAGCGTGAAGCGCTTCTTCGAAGCCAACGCCGAACCGCCGACGCGCTGACGCTTGCGGCCGCGCTAGGCGCAGTCCATGACTCCGCCATGACACTCGCCATCGCCATTGCCGGCGCGGCCGGGCGCATGGGCCGCGCGCTGATCGATGCGGCAAGCCACGACGGTCGCTTCTCCGTCACCGGCACGACCACGCGCGGCGGCGCAAGCGCCAGTTCGGCCGCCGCCTACGCCGAAGTCTGGATCGACTTCACCACGCCGGAGGCGACGAGCGCGGCGCTCGATGCGCTGGTCGGCTCCACGGTGCGGGCCGCAATCGTGGGCACGACGGGACTTTCCGCCGAGCAGGAGAAACGCATCGGCGAGCATGCAAATCGAATCGCCATCGTGCGCTCAGGCAATTTCAGCCTTGGCGTCAATCTGCTGGCGGCGCTGGTGGAGCAGGCCGCCGCAAAGCTGGGTCCCCAATGGGATATCGAAATTCTTGACGCCCATCACCGGCGCAAGGTCGATGCGCCTTCCGGCACCGCGCTGATGCTGGGCGAGGCGGCCGCGAGAGGCCGGGGTGCGTCGCTAAGAGATGTGAAGCTCGCCCCGAACGACGGCGTCACCGGCGCGCGCAGACAGGGCGGCATCGGCTTCGCCTCGCTGCGGGCGGGCGGCATTGTCGGCGAGCATGACGTGATCTTTGCGGCCGAACGCGAAGTGGTGAGGCTTTCGCACTCGGCGCTGGACCGCGCCCTGTTTGCGGACGGGGCGCTGGCGGCGGCGCTGTGGGCCGCCGCCAAGCCGGCCGGGCTTTACACGATGCGCGACGTGCTCGGCCTCTAGCCGCCGCGCTTGGCGAGGTAGAGCGCCAGATCGATCCGGCGCGCCAGCTCGGAACGCTCGTCCGGAGACAGGAACGCGCCGACGCGCAACGCCTCCCCTCCACTCCAGATCGACACGCCAACGCTCTCCTCGCGCGCCTTCGCCCAGACAGGATTGAGCACATAGTAGGAGCTCGCGCCGCTCGGGCTTGTGCGTTCGACATGCATCTGAAGCGGCGTCAGGACAATGTGCTCTTCGGCTTTGGCGGCGCGATAGTTGACGCGAAAGGCCAGCCAAAGCGCGAACACGTCGAGACCGGCGAATCCCGCCACCGGAAATGCGCCGCGGGACAAGAACACGGCGGCGATCGCCATGTTCACAACGATGACGGCCGACAGCATCAGCCGAAAGGCTTTCAGGCTGAGGCTGCGGTGTGGGCGAAGCACGGTGTCGAGATACACCTTGCCTTCGAGCGGCGGCGGCGATTGCGTGCGTTCCCAGCGCGGCGTCATGTCGATTAAGGTACGCCGATTGAGACGTTCGCCAAGGGACTCCGCACATGGCCAAGCGTTTGACCAGAGCCAAAGCCGCAGAATTGTATGCGCGCCTCGCGAAGCTGCGCCCCGATCCGAAGACCGAGCTCGAGTACGTCAACCCCTACACGCTGCTGGTCGCCGTGGTGCTTTCAGCGCAGGCGACCGACGCGGGCGTCAACCGTGCGACGCGCGACCTGTTCAAGAGCGTCGATACGCCCGAGAAAATGGTGAGGCTGGGCGAAACCGCCCTCGGCAAGCGCATTCAAACGATCGGGCTTTGGCGCAACAAGGCAAAGAACGTTGTCGCACTCTCAAGAGCCCTGATCGAGAACCACAAGTCGGAAGTGCCGCGCGATCGCGAAGCGCTGCAGGCGCTGCCGGGCGTCGGGCGAAAGACCGCCAACGTGGTGCTGATGGAAATTTTCGGCGAGGGAACCATCGCTGTCGATACGCACGTCTTTCGTGTCGCCAACCGCACCGGCCTCGCCAGCGGAAAAACGCCGGCGGAAGTCGAAATGCAATTGATGAAGATCACCCCAGCCGAGTACCTGCACGGAGCACACCATTGGCTGATCCTGCACGGCCGCTATGTGTGCCTCGCGCGCAAACCCGAATGCCCGCGCTGCGTGATTGCCGATATCTGCCTTTATCAACCGAAGACGCGGACGATCGCGTCAACCAAGGCGCGCACGCCTGCCGGCGCAAGATCCAGGAAGAGATAGGGCCGATACATCAGGCGCGGCGGGCTTCCGCCTCGGCAGCGCATTGATCGAGCGTGGGGGCCGGCAGTCCGCTCCGCCGCGCGGTCGGGTGCGCCTCCGCGAGGCGCATGGTGTTGTGTGCGTCCGCCGTGAAGATGAGCAGCAGCGCACAAGTATTGAGCCGATAGGTGAGCGCGAGACCGGCGCCATCCTGACGCGCGATGTCGGCTGCGCCGAACATGCGCTCGATGTCGGCGCGCGCCGGGGCGTTGGCGCGCCCGGCGAGCGATAAGAGTTGCGCGCCGCGGCTTGTGGTCGGCGCGGCGGCCGGTGATGGCGCCGAAGCTGCGGCTGGAGCGGGCTCGCTCGATGTCGGCGGAGTGCTTGCGCATGCCGCAAGCGCTGCGGCGAGAAGTGTTCCGGCAATGAGGCGCATGAGCCTAAGCATGCCGGGCGAATCGCGGCGCTGCAATGCTTGCCAGAGCGCAGTGCGCAGGCTTTAACCGCGGTTCAGCAAAGGGTTTTCCCATGACCTGTGACGTCGTCGGCCTCGGCAACGCCATCATCGACATCCTGCAGCCGATGCCGGATTCGTTCCTGGCGCAAGAAGACATCAGCAAAGGCGCGATGACGCTGATCGACGAAGCGCGCGCCGATCGTCTGACGCTACTCTTCAGCGACGCGACCGTTGCTGCCGGGGGTTCGGCGGCGAATACTGTCACCGGGATTGCAAGTTTTGGCGGCAGCGCCGGCTATATCGGCAAGGTCGCGAACGACCAGCTCGGGGCGCTGTTCACCCGTGAATTCCGCGCCGCCGGCGTCGCCTTCAACACCCCTCCCCGCGAAGGCCAGCCGGGAACGGCTCGCTGCCTGATTGCGGTGACGCCCGACGGCCAGCGCTCGATGAGCACCTATCTCGGCGCATCCACCCTGCTCTCGGCGTCGGACGTTGACGCGGACCTGATCCGCTCCGCCGCAATCTTATTCCTGGAAGGCTACCTGTTCGATCGCGACGAGGCAAAGGCGGCGTTCGTGCGCGCCGCCGAGATCGCGCGAGCGGCGGAAACCAAGGTGTCGCTGACGCTTTCCGATGTGTTCTGCGTCGAGCGCCATCGAGAAAGCTTCAAACAGCTGGTCGCCAATCACGTCGACATTCTGTTCGCAAACGAAAGAGAGATCCTGTCGCTCTATCAGACGAGCGATCTGAAGGCGGCGTTTGCCGCCGCCGCGGCCGCTTGTCCTATCGTCGCAGTGACGCGCTCGGAACTGGGTTCGGTTGTGCTGGCGAACGGCGCGCAAACGCATGTGCAGCCCATGCCGGTGACGAAGGTCGTCGACTCCACGGGGGCCGGCGACCAGTACGCAGCAGGCTTCCTGTTCGCATACTCCCGCAAGCGATCAACCGCCGAGTGCGGCGCATTGGCTTCGCTAGCCGCGTCCGAGGTCATCTCGCATATGGGCCCGCGCCCTGAGACCAATCTGCGGGCTCTGGCCCTGAAGAGCGGCTTCCGCGTCTAGGCGGCGTCCTCGGAAAGCACTTCGCCGCCGGCCTGAGCGCGCAGCAATTCGGCGAACTCCGGCGCCGAGACGGCGGCGCCATAGAGGAAGCCCTGGATCCAGTGGCATCCGCGCGCCGCCATGAACTCCATGTCCTCGCGCCGCTCGACTCCCTCCGCCACCACTTCGAGGTCGAGTGTGCGTGCGAGAGCCAGGATCATTTCGATGATGGCCGGCGCCTGGGGATCGCCGCGCTCCAGGGCGCGCACGAACTGCTGATCGATCTTGATGACATCGAACGGCAACCGAGAAAGGGCCGCAAGACTTGAATGGCCGCAGCCGAAATCATCGATCGCCAAGCGCACGCCGGCGTTGCGCAAGGGCTCGATGATCCGCAGAGCCCGATCCGGGTCCTCCATGACCACCGACTCGGTGATCTCAAGCTCGAGATGATCGGGCGGCAACGTCGAGTGTTCGACGATGCGCAGCACGCGCTCCGCAAACCGCTCGCTCCCGAACTGCAATGCCGAGACGTTCACTGCGACTTTGGCAGGATGCCCGGCCCGCGCCCATGCCGCGGCCTTCCAGCACGCCTCCCGCATG
>JAFEDV010000292.1 GCA_018241475.1 Pseudomonadota bacterium
CCCAGCTGGGCGCGCCTGACAACGACCTGCTCATTGTCGATGTGCGCGAACGCGACGCCTATGAGGCGGCCCACATCCCCGGCGCGCGGCATTTGCCGCGCGGACAATTGGAACTGCGCGTGAACCAGGCGTTCCCCGACCCCAGTGTGCGGATCGTCGCCTATTGCGAGGTCGGCAAGGTCTCGACGCTTGCGGCGGCGACGCTGAAGCAGATGGGCTTTCCGAACGTCATGGGCCTCGACGGCGGCATCAAGACTTGGATCGAGCGCGGTTATCCTACGGAACGCGGGTCCGCGCCGAGCTAGGCTTGGACAGGGGCGACTTCGGCGGCGTGGCGCTTGAAGTAGGCGACTGCGAACGCGCAGCTGGCGCGCAGCCTGATGGCACGGGCTTTGGCGTCCTCGACGACCGCGTGCATCAGCTTGGAGGCGTGGCCCTTGCCCCGGGTCTCCGGCGGGGTCTCGACATGCAGGATAGAGCGAACCTCGCCGTGATCGCGGTAATCCGCGAAAGAAACGAAACCGTCTTCCTCGAATTCGTAGCGGTGCTCGGCGGCGTTGTCGCGAAAGCTCATGGGCGGATCTTAGCATACTTGGCGATGCTAAGCCGTCCCGCTAGGCCGGGTGCGTGAATTACCGCCACGCTTTCCATGCCGGCAATCATGCGGATGTGTTGAAGCATCTCGTGCTTGTGTTCTGCCTTGACGCGTTGAAACGCAAGCCCGCGCCGTGTGCGGTCTTGGACACCCACGCCGGAAGCGGAACCTACGATCTGTTGAGCGATGAAGCGCTGCGCAGTCCGGAATGGCGGGACGGCATCGCACGGCTATGGGACTGGCGCGCTGCGCCGCCGGCCGTGGCTGGTTACCGTGAGGCCATCCGCGCATTCAACGATGATGGAGTTCTGCGCACCTATCCCGGCTCGCCTGCGCTGATCGCCGCCGCGTTGCGTGAGAGCGATGTGCTCGATGCGTGCGAATTGCACCCGGCGGACGCGCGCGCCCTGCGCAAGGCGCTGCGCGCGCCGAACGTGCGCATCCACGAGCGCGATGGCTGGGAGGCTCTTGGGGCGCTGCTGCCGCCGGCGCAATCCCGCGGGCTGGTGCTGATCGATCCGCCCTACGAGCAGGCGGGCGAACTGGAGCGGGGCGCACAGGCGCTGGGCGGGGCGCTGAAGCGTTTCGGGCATGGCGTGTATTGCTGGTGGCGCCCGATGAAGAGCGAAGGCGCGCTCGATGCGGCCGACGCCGAAGTGCGCGCGCAAGGCGCCCGCCAAATGTTGCGCGTAGATTTGTGGGTCGACACGCCGCAGCCGCAGGGACGGCTCCTGGGGTCGAGCCTGCTGCTGCTCAATCCGCCATTCGGCCTCGCCGATACCCTGCGGGAAGCGCTGCCCGCGCTGGCCGAGCGGCTGGCGGCGGGCCAGGCAGGCTCGCGGCTCCGATAGCAAAGGGCGCGGATTGCTCCGCGCCCTTCCCCCTTGCCACGCGCGCCGCGCTCTTCAGGGCGGCGGCCATCGCGGCTTGGACTTGACGGCCGCAGGTTCCGCCAACCGGGCGCGCCCCGCAAGATCGAAAATCCACGCCGGCCAAACGAATTGGTGGATAATGGCCGCAAGAGCCCGGCCCCGCGGCGACGCTCCTCACAGATGCGGCGCCGCGACAGCGGCCAAAAAACGAGATGAATCCCGCGTAAACCGCGGGTTTGCCGCTTGCGTGGGCAAACGCCCTCGCCCATAAGCGATGCCGCCGGCAAGGTTAGCCGGGAAGGTGCGAAGTTCCGCAGCGTGCGGCAGAGTAGTCTAACCCCATCAAAGCAGAAATTCGCGGTGACGTGCGTGCGCCTTTGCGTGCGCGCGGCCGAACGCATGGGCGTTCGGTTCGAACAGGACCATGGGAAATGAGTTTCGACGACGATTTTGAGAACGACGACGACAACGACAAGAAGAAGGAGCGCAAGCGCGGCCGCGACAGGGGTGAGAGTACGCCGGAGTTCGGCGGTGGCGGCGACAGCTTCGGCGGCGGCGGTGGCGGCGGCGGCTATGGCGGCGGCGGCTATCGCGGCGGCGGCGGCGGCTTCCGTGGCCGTGAAGGCGGCGGCGGTTATGGCGGCGGCGGTGGCGGCTACCGCGGCGGCGGTGGCGGCGGTGGTTTCCGCGGCCCGCGCGAAGGCGGCGGCGGATTCGGCGGCGGCGATCGTCCGCCGCGTCAACCGCTCGGCGAACCGCAAAACGGCACGGTCAAGTTTTTCAACGGGGCGCGCGGTTTCGGTTTCATCACGCCGGATGGCGGCGGCGCCGACGTGTTCGTGCATGTGAGCGCGGTTGAGCGCGCCGGCATGACCTCGCTAAACGAAGGTCAGCGTGTGAACTTCCAGACGCTGCCGGACACCAAGGGAAAAGGCCCGAAGGCCGTGAACCTCAAACCGATCGAATAGCGCGACGCTTCTTAGAAAGACTGCGAAGGCCCGTTGGAGCGATCCAGCGGGCCTTTCTCTCATTGCAGGGAGCGGTTGCTGTCCACGGGATAATAGATCTCGACGTGCTCCACAGGCTCCGCCTGCGAAGCGTCCGGCGATGGCTCAACACGCTTGACCACCTCCCAGGCATCCTCGCCTTCGCGCTGTGAAATACGATGGGCTTGCATATATGCGCGAACAACCTGGTACATCGCCGGAATCTGAGATTGCCGACCCACGAACAGGGCTCGAACCGCGGCGCCGCCCGGTGTGCGGCCCACTCGGACGCCAATCAGCCTGACGGGTGGCGCGCCGGCCAGGGGATATCCAACGCTGAATGTGTACCGGTCGGTGTTTTGCGGCGGCGGAAATACCCTGACCAGATCGCTACTCGTGCGTACTTGGCCGCTCTGCGAAGCTAGGTAGTTATTGAGCGCGCCGATCCCGTCTGCCTCCGCGGCAATCCTGTCCTCGAATGTCGGTGACGACTTCGCAATCGTTACATCGACAAACAACACGTCCTGCGGCTCGACCGGCAGCACCTGGATGTCGAATCCTTCGAAGTCGGCATTTGGCAATTGCTCGGCCAATGTTTTCAATCGGCGCAAGCCGGCGTCCATGCGGCGTTCCACCATTGGGCGGATGACTAGGTTCATGTAGCGGCACGGAACATTCACTGCGCCAGGACCGCACTCCGCGGAGATGGACCAGGCGACCGCCGTCGAGCCGGCGCCTGGCCGGAAGTCCATGTGGGAATTGAGCGTAGCGCGGTTGCTGAAATCGAGAATTGAATCGATCGACTGGTTCTCGTTTGAGTTCACGATCGACATGCGCCCGGAACCGATCTCGCGGTTATTGCTGACCCAACGCATGCTTTGGCCCTCGCCTGGGCCGTCGCCGCTGAAAGCGTAGTCGGCGTCGGGGTCTTGCGCGTAAAGCGGCGACCATTCCTTGGCGATCCTCAGGTCGTTCGACATCGCGAATACGGACGCACGCGGGCGATTTATGGAGATGGTGCGCGTGACCGCCAATGAATTGGGCAGCAGGAATAGGCCCACGCCGTAGAGCGCGCCGCAGACGAGCGCGATCACCAGCACCAGCCCCAGAAACCATCTCATGCCCCGCCCTTCCCAGCCGTGGGGGAACATATCGCCTTATCACCTGCCGATTGCGGCAGCCACGCAGCACCATGCGGGCTTGCATGGCGCGCAGGCGCCTCTCGCCAGGCGCGAGCCATTAAGCATATCGGCGTCATCACATCCCCGACGACGCCCTCCCAACCCGTCGGCTCGTTACCATAGGCGAAAGGCGCGCGTCAGCCTGCGGCCGCAGTCACTCGCGCGTGGCGTCCCACACATCGAACTCATAAGAGATGCAGCGCTCCATGAGTTCGCGCCACACAGGCTCGGCGATGCCCCAAGAGAGCCCCATGCGCGCGGCTTCGGCTTTCACGTTGCCGAGCACCTGATTGATGCGCGCTTCGTCGCGCACGACGTCGCGGTTGGGTTTGATGCGCGCGGCGGCGTCCATATAGCCTTGCCGGCGCGCGATCAGCGCCACCAGCATGCGATCGATCTCGTCGACGCCCTGACGGACATCCTTCATCGTTTCGCAGGCATCGGGATCGGGCGCCACGAACGGGCCGGCCGCTTTGGGGGTCGGGGGACGCGCGTCATCCATGCGTTCGACATGGCCTGTGAGAGCGCTGGTGTCGAGAGCACATGCCGTCGCGGCGGCTAGTTTGTCACGCGCCGGTAGGTCCGGAACCCGACCGCACAAGGTTCTCTCGCGCACTGGCGCAGCCAGATGCGGAGCGCGTAGTCGCCAGCGTGCGGGGGCGTGATGGTGACGACGGGGATCGCATCGCCGTTGATGTCGCTGGCGATGCGTTCGCCGGCGGAGTTTCGGATTTCCATGTCTGCGTTGTTGCACTGCTGATCGCAAGCGGCCTGGAACAGATAAGTGACGCCGCCTTGCAGATGCAGCGTCCAGGAATGGCCTTCGTCATTGCGCGGAAGCTGTTCGAACAAGTCGTCGCCCGACTGCCGATAGCCAGCCTGTTCGTGGGCCGCGCCCTGTGCCTCGAGCTGGGCGCGCACCGCGCGCTGATCGGCTTCCTCCTGGCTGTGCGCGATATCGCTTTCACGCACGCGCTCACCCGGGCGCGGCGCGGCAGTCCCGCCCGACACAAGGCGAAGGCCGACGAAGCACGACTCGCTGCGGCACGCATAAAGCCACACACGCACATAGGCGCGGCCGGTTTGCGTCGGCGTGATCTGAACGTAGGGCGTGTCATTCGCGGCGACATCGCGGTCGGCAAGATTGCCGTCGGCGTCGTAGATTTCCATGTCGATGTCGGAGCAGTTGTCGTCGCAGGCGCCGTACGCTCGGTAGGTCTGGCCGCGCGTGAGATAGACCGGCCAGAGGAACGGGTGATCGAGCCGCAGCGGCACCACTATATCGGGGGTGTAGCGGTCGCGCGAATAGCCGATGCCGCTGTGCACGGCCATGCCGCTTTCAAGATAGGAACGGACTTGGGCCGTGCGGTCCTGCTGCTGGGCGGAAGCGCCGGCCGCTGCAAACACAATCGCAGCGCCAAGTGCGGCAAGAAAAACGCGCATCAAGGCCTCCCGTTCTGGGTGATTCCAGCCGTTGAATCGGCCTTAGGCGCGCCGGCTACTGGGATCAA
>JAFEDV010000293.1 GCA_018241475.1 Pseudomonadota bacterium
CGAAGCGACAAGCTCGTTGTAGCTCTTGGTCGATTTCTCGATGGCGTCGCCGACCTTGCTGATCTTGTCTGCCATGATCGCCATGCGCCGATAAAGCTCGCGGCCGAGTTCGGCGATTTCCTGCGCGTTCTTGGCGCTCTGCTCCTGGCGCCAGCCGTAGGCGACAGATTTCGCCAGCGCGACCATGGTCGATGGCGTGGTGATGATCACCTTGGCGGCGAAGGCGTCGTCGAACAGGTTCTGATCGCGCTCGGCGGCTGCGGCGAGGAAGTTTTCGCCGGGCACGAACAGCACGACGAAATCTGCGGTGGCGGGGACATGCTTCCAATAGTCTTTCGACGAAAGGTTCTTGACGTGGGTCCGCAATTCCTGCGCGTGCTTCTTGAGGCAGGCTTCGCGCGCGGCGTCATCGGTCGCTTCCATGGCGTCGAGATAGCCCGAGAGCGCCACCTTGGAATCGACGACGATGCAGCGGCCGCCGGGGAGATTGATCACCACGTCGGGCCGCAATCTCGAGCCTTCGCCATCGGTGGTCGATACTTGTTCGGTGAAGTCAACGTTCAGCGCCAGGCCGGAGAGTTCAAGCACGTTGCGGAGCGTCTGCTCGCCCCAGCGGCCGCGGACTTTAGGCGAAGCGCGCAGCGTGTTGAGCAATTGGCTGGTGGTCTTGTTGGTCGAGCCAACCGCCTCGACCACTTGGCGGACTTGCTCGCTGATGATCGACTTGTCCTGCAGGCGAGCTTTATCGAGCGCTTCGACGGAAGTCGCAAGTTTCGCCAGTTGCTCCTGCGCGGGCGCCAGCACTTCCTTCACCCCGCCCTGCGCGGCCTGCTTGTGCTTCTCAAACGTCTCGTTGGCGAGCGCCATGAAGCTGGCTTGCGTCGTCTGCAGCGCCCTGGCTGCGATTTCGGCGAAGCGCGCCTCTTCGGACTCGGATCGCTCGGCGCGCTGGGCTTGCGCAGCGGCAAGTTCGGCGGCGAGTCGGACATTCTCTTGACGCAACGTCGCCAGTTCGGCGACGGCGCGATCGCGCTCGGCGCGGATCGGCTCAACGCCGGCGGAGCGGTAGGCGAACCAGGCAGCAGCGCCGATAGCGGCCAACGCCAGCAGAAACAACAGCGATTCGGTCATTGCGGCAGGGTAGCAAACCACTGGTCGGCGACCCAAGAGAAGCGCGCAGGTTGACAAGAGCGCGATGGCGTCCCCCGTGCGATCCGCCTATGTAGTCGCCATGAGCCCCATCAACTACCTGATCTATGCCGGCCTCGCAGTGGTCTTCGTGATCCTGTGTTTCGGGATCTACACGCTTTTTCGCGGCGGCGATTTTGGCCGTTCCTGGTCGAACAAGGCCATGCGCGCGCGTGTTGTCGCCCAATTCATCGTCATCTTGATTCTTGTGGCGGCGATGTGGTGGACGAAGGCGCATCATGGTTAGGCTCGACAAGATCGTCACCAAGGCGGGCGACGGCGGCAAGACGCGCTTGGCCACGGGCGAGCCCGTTTCGAAGGCGCACGCGCGCGTGAGAGCCTACGGTGCGGTAGATGAAGCCAACTCCGCTATCGGCGTGGTGCGCTTGCACACCACGGCCGATCCGGTGCTCGATCCGCTGCTCGATCGCATCCAGAACGATCTCTTCGATCTCGGAGCCGACCTGGCGACGCCGGATTCGCCGGACCTGAAATTCGAAGCGCTGCGCATCCAGAAGAGCCAAGTAGAACGGCTCGAACGCGAGATCGAGATGCTTCTGGAGGACGTGACCGAACTCACCTCCTTCATTCTACCGGGCGGCGCGCCGGCGGCGGCGCAACTGCATGTGGCGCGCGCAGTGATGCGACGTGCGGAACGCGAAATCGTCGCCCTTGCGGAAGCGGCGCCGGTTTCGGAGGAAGCGATCAAATACGCGAACCGACTTTCCGATCTGCTCTTCGTCGCGGCGCGCTGGGCCAACGATCGCGGGCGCGGCGACCTGCTCTGGAAGCCAGGCGCCAACCGCTGACGCGCGGCGGCGTCCATCATGTCGACCTAACGGTGAGACGCGCATGCCTAGCGCGCTTTCTACGAAGGCGTTCTTGGTTTCATAGGCTATCGCGTCGCAGGCCCGGAGAGCCGCGCCGATGTCGATGCGATGCATGCGCATCTGCTCAAGATCGGCGCGACAATTCTCGACGCGCCTGCGGAGCACTCGCAATACGGCGAAGGCTATTGCGCCGTGTTCTTCGCCGATC
>JAFEDV010000294.1 GCA_018241475.1 Pseudomonadota bacterium
CGGAAGAGTCAGATTGAAGTGAAGAAGGCGGGGGTCAGCTCGATCTCCTCAACCATCCGGACGGTTACGCCCAATCGGCGCTCTTTGAGGAGTTCACAGAGTGTCTCTCCGTCAATTAAGTCAATTGCCGGAGCGCCGTCTCTAGTCGCCTCGCGTCTGGCATCTGCGGTGAATGTGCCAGTTGTAATGATTAGACCCTTGTCCGCGCGGCCTACCATGGCGCCTCGAAAGTCACGAACGGTCGAGGCCCCGACAGATCCCCTCCAACGCTTGCATTGAAATGAGACCTGGAAGGAAACCAGATTCATTCGGAGAATTCCGACGCCATCAATACCGCCGTCGCCGGACCTTCCGGTCACTTCGACTTTCGTGAATCCTGACTCACGGAGAAGACGCTGCGCTAGTCTCTCAAAGGCATCCGGCGAAATCGAACCGACGATTTCGAGTAGTCGATCCACCCACGAGGCGTTTTCTGCCGGCACAGCCACGTTGGCTTCTTCCGGTTCACTCGACGCATCATCATCTTCTTCATTCGCGCGCGCCTCGGCATTCACGCGGCGAAAAACATCGCGAGCTTCGGCTTCGTTGATTTTGTCGCCGTAGTCTGTCAGAGACCAAACTGCTCGAGCGCTGTTGTTCAATGCGCCGATTTTCTTGAGATAGGTCCGCACCCAGGCGAGGCGATACTGAAATTCTGTTCGCGAGCCCTTGGTGTGAGGTGCGGCGGGCGCTTCGTCGGATAGGCTCATTCGGCGCGAAACGCTGGCTTCGATCTCCTCGATACTCGCAGAACCACCTCTTTCGCGAATGGCCAGAACCGTTGGCCAAACGAGATCAGGATACGAGAGCTCCGAAGGAATCTCGCGCGCGCTCGGCATTAGTTGTCCAAAAAGCTCCGCAGCTTCCGGCTCCGGCTCGGATGCTTCAGTTTGCGCAGCGCCTTGGCTTCGATTTGGCGGATGCGTTCGCGGGTCACCGAGAATTGCTGGCCGACTTCTTCGAGCGTGTGGTCGGTGTTCATGCCGATGCCGAAGCGCATGCGCAGCACCCGCTCTTCGCGCGGGGTGAGCGAAGCCAGCACACGCGTGGTGGTTTCGCGCAGATTGCTTTGGATGGCGGCGTCGACCGGCAGGATGGCGCTCTTGTCTTCGATGAAGTCGCCGAGGTGTGAATCTTCTTCGTCACCGATCGGCGTCTCCAAGGAGATCGGCTCCTTGGCGATCTTCATCACCTTGCGCACCTTCTCGAGTGGCAGGCCGAGCTTTTCGGCGAGTTCTTCCGGCGTCGGCTCGCGGCCGATTTCGTGCAGCATCTGACGGCTGGTGCGCACCAGCTTGTTGATGGTCTCGATCATGTGCACCGGGATGCGGATGGTGCGCGCCTGGTCGGCGATCGAGCGGGTGATGGCTTGGCGAATCCACCACGTCGCGTACGTGGAGAACTTGTAGCCGCGGCGATACTCGAACTTATCGACGGCCTTCATCAGGCCGATATTGCCTTCTTGGATCAGATCCAAGAATTGCAGGCCGCGATTGGTGTATTTCTTGGCGATGGAGATGACGAGGCGGAGGTTGGCTTCGACCATTTCCTTCTTGGCTTGGCGCGCCTCGCGTTCGCCCTTCTGCACGGCGTGCACGATGCGGCGGTATTCGTCGATCGGCACGCCGGTTTCCTGCGCCAGCACGCCGATTTCGCTCCTGATGTCGGCGATGTCCTCGGCTTCCGAGGCGACGAACCTAGCCCACGCTTTGTTTTTCTGGCCGGCCATCTTCTCGGTCCATCTCGGATTGAGTTCGTGGCCGTGATAGGCGGAGAGGAATTCGGCGCGCGGCACGCCGTTGGCTTCCGCCAGCCGCATCAGTTTGCCTTCGAGCTGAATGAGCTTGCGGTTGATGGCGTAAAGCTGTTCGACCAGGCTTTCGATGCGGGCGTTGTTGAGCTTCAGCTTCTTCAGCTGCTCGATGATGGTGTTCTGGGCGGTGTCGTAGCTTTCGGCCTGCGCGCCGGGCAGCGATTTGCCTTTTAGGCGCAGGTCGATGCGCTTGTCCTGAAGCTTGCGGAATTGGCCGAAGGCTTCGGCGATGGCGTCGAGCGTGGCCATGACGCCTTCCTTGAGCTCGGCTTCCATCGCCGACATCGAGATGGCCTGCTCGTCGTCGAACTCGGCGTCGGCGTCGGCTTCCGCAGCAGCTTCGCCCGGATCCTTCTCTACCTCTTCCGGCTCGAGCACGATGTCGTCGTCATCATCGAGATCTTCATCGTCCTCGCCGCCGCGCGGCTTTGCCTTTGCCGCAACCTTGGCGGCTTTGGCGGCGGCGGCCTTTTCAGCGGCGGCTTTCTCCGCAGCGGCCTTGGCGGCGAGCGCTTCGGCCTTGCGCTTGGCCTCGGCCTCGGCGGCCGCCTTCTCGGCGGCGATCTGGATCTTGGCGGCTTCCGGATCGACCAGGCCGTCGGGGCCGACGCCGGGCGCCGATTGCGGTACGATGCCCATCTCGGCGGAATAGGTGCCCTCGAGATCGATGATGTCGCGCAGCAGGATCTTCTGCTCGCGCAATTCGTCGCGCCACACCATGATGGCTTCGAAGGTGAGCGGGCTTTCGCACAGGCCGCGGATCATGGCGTCGCGGCCGGCCTCGATCCGCTTGGCGATGGCGATCTCGCCTTCGCGTGAGAGCAGCTCGACCGATCCCATCTCGCGCAGATACATGCGCACCGGATCGTCGGTGCGGTCGGCGTCTTCGCGGGTGTTGGTGACGGCGGGCTTGGCGGCTTCTTCGCGCGCAGCGACGGCGGTGGTCTTGCTGTCGTCCTCCGCGGCTTCGCCTTCCTCTTCGTTGTCGACGACGTTGATGCCCATCTCGTTGAGTTGGGCCATGACGTTTTCGATCGCCTCGGAATCGACCTCCTCGCTCGGCAGAACCTTGTTGAGCTCTTCGTGGGTGACGAAGCCGCGCGTCTTGGCGGCCTTGATCATCTTCTTCACCGCGGCGTCGGAGAGATCGAGGATCGGGCCCTCCGGGGCTTCTTCCTTTTCGGCCGCTTGGTCTTCGGTAGTGGTCTTGCTCATGGTGCTCCCAAGTCGGCAGCCGCGGGCGGCGCCTCGTCTTGCGTCAGTTTCACTTCACGGGCGCGCGCTTCGATCTCGCGCGCCTCGCGGCTCAGGGCTTGGAACCGGGCGAACGCCGCGTCATCGCCGCGGCCTGCCTGTGCGCGCAGTTCGTCCAACTCCTCCCGGATCGCCGGCAGCACCACCTCGCGCGTCGCCAGGGCAAGCCATTCCGCTTCAATGTCAGCGTCCGCCCCGCCGAGGGGCCGTGGCTTCGGCCAGCGCAAGAGGCGCGCCGCGGCGCGCTCCTGACCCGATCGGGTCAAATGGAGGCTGAGGGCGTTGCGGTCAATGGTTTGCGGGTCTTCGGCCGTTTCAAAAAGGCTGATCAGAGCAGCGCGAATGGCGGCCAAGTCCGGATCGGCGATGGCCAGGCGTTCGATCCACTCGGAAAAGCGGGCGAGGACGTTGGGGTAATCGGCTGCGTAGCAGAGGAAGCTCTCGGCGGCGGGGCGAGCAGTCGCGGCGGCGCTGAGGGCTTTGAGTTCGGCGGTTGGCGGGGAAGGCGCGTTGGCGCCGCGACGGAAATTGCCGTTCTGGGCTGGCTGATAGGGCGGCCGCTCGCTGCGCACGGCGGCGTCGGCGCGCGCCATCAGCTCGGCGAAATAGAGCCGCTTGGTGTCGGCGTCGGCAATTCGGTTGGCGGCGTCGCGGAGCGCGGTCTTGAACGCCGCGCGCGCTTCCGGCGTGGTGAGCGGACGGCGGTTCTTCTCGCGCTCGAACAGCGCATCCGACGCGGGCGATGCGGCGGCGATGAGGGCTTTGAGCGCATCGGCGCCAGCGCGGCGGAAAATGTCGTCGGGATCTTCGCCATTGGGCGCGTAGGCGATTTTGATGGTGCGGCCGGGCCCGAAATGCGGCAGCGCCAAATCGAGCGCGCGGTCGGCGGCGCGCTTGCCGGCCTCGTCGCCATCGAAGCACAAGGTCGGCTCGCCGCCCGAGCGCCACACCAGCTGCAGTTGGTCATCGGTGAGCGCCGTGCCCATCGGCGCCACCGCGCCAATGCCGGCGCGCTCGAAAGCGATCACATCGAGATAGCCTTCGGCAACGACGAGGCCCGGCGCTTTGGCTTTCGAAGCGATCTCGCGCGCCTGCTTTAAGCGGTAGAGCGTGCGGCCCTTGGAGAAGAGCGCGCATTCGGGCGAGTTGATGTATTTGGCCTTCTCATCCTTCTTCAGCGCGCGCGCGCCGAAGGCGATGACTTTGCCGCTCGGATCGGCGATCTCGAAGGTGACGCGATCGCGGAACGCATCGATGGCGCGGCGGCCTTCCTCCCCATCGCGCGCGATTCCGGCGGCGACCATTTCCTCCAGCGTAAAGCCGTCGGCCTTGAGCTTGTCTATGGTCCAGGTGTACCCACCCGGCGCGTAACCGATGCCGAAGCGCGTGCAGAGCTCGGCGTCGAAGCCGCGGCTCTTCAAATAGTCCCGCGCCTCCTTGCCTTCGCGCGAGCCGAGCGCCTCGGCATAGAGCCGCGCCGTGCGCGCGGCGAGTTGGATGAGGCGCTTGCGGCGCGCGTCTTCGCCGCGGTCGGCGAAGTCATCTCTTGGCAATTCCATGCCGGCGAGTTCGGCGATGCGCTCGACCGCCTCGGGGAAGTTCAAGCCTTCGAGCTTCATGGCGAGCGTGAAGATGTCGCCCTTCTCGCCGCAGCCGAAGCAATTGAAGATGCCTTTCTGGTCGAGCACGTGGAATGACGCGCTCTTCTCCTGGTGGAACGGGCAGCAGGCCCAGTAGTCGCCGGCGGCGGCTCTGGTCTTGCGTGCGTTCCAGGAGAGCTTCTTGCCGGCGTAGTCGGCAATGGAAACCCGGTCGCGCACCTGCCGGAGAAAGGTGTCGGAAAAGCGCATTCGGCCCTGATGGAGGAAGGCGGTGTATTATACAGCGATTCGCCGAAACGATTCGCGGCTGGCCGCCGCTTTCGAGTGCGCAAGCGGTTTCAGCGGTTTCCGCCATCCCTGAAATCCGACGCGGATCAACCCGCACCGCGCCGGTATTGGATTGTTGGAGGGAACGGCGCTGTCGCTATCTTCACGACGCAGTGCGCCATCGCGAGCGTGTGGCTTCGCCATTTTCATTTCGGACCGATCGAATGGGTCTGGCGCCGCTTCACCTACGGCGCACCGATCGCGCTCGTGTGCGGGCGCGCACGAAAGGCATCGCGCCTAAGCGCCTAAGTGAACCGCCTGCCGGGAGGCGGCGGCGGATCGGAGGCAGGGAAGCTTTCGTCAGACGCTTCATCGACCTCATCCCATTCCTCGGGCGGATCCGGCATGGCCTCGGGACCGGCGTCGCGAATCTCGTTCGGGGTCGGCGGCTTGTGCATGTCCGAAATCTGGACCCGCGCACGCAGCGCGACAATGGGATGCGTCGCCCCAAGACCCGCGTCGCGAAGCGGCTTGTGCTTCGGCGGCTCGGGCTGCCTCAATCTGACCTCCAGCGGCGGTTCCGTTTTCGCCCTCTAGGTGCGAGGGTCGGGGGCGGGCTGCCTCGGTCACAGGTTTGCGCGCGCTTCGAAAAGACGTGACCGCGCCGTAATTTGGCCGCGCCAGGTCTGAGGTTCGAGGGCCATGAGGGTGGAGGATCGAGCATGAGAAACCTGAAGTTCGCGGCTGCGTTCGCGGTGATGCTGGGGCTAGCAGCGCCGCCGGCAAGTTTGGCGCAGCAAGCGCAAATGCCGATGCCGGCTATTGAGGGCACGCTTCTGAGCGTCAGCGCCGAAGGCAAGGTTGAAGGCCGGCCGGATATGGCGACGATCAATCTGGGCGTTCAGACCGAAGCGCCGACCGCGCAGGCAGCGATACAAGCGAACGCGCAGCGGATGACCGCGCTGCTGGCGGCGCTGCGGCGCGCTGGCATTGCCGAGCGCGATATCCAGACATCGAACGTCTCGGTGAACCCGCAGCAGCAATATCGCGAGAATCAACCGCCGATCACCACCGGCTATCAGGCCAACAACACGGTGACGGCCAAAATACGCAATATCGACAATGTGGGCCGCGTGGTGGATGCGACGGTCGCTGCGGGCGGCAACACCGTGAACGGCATCTATTTCTCCTACCAGAATCCGGACGCGCAAATGGATACGGCGCGGCGCAATGCGATCCAGGAGGCGCGGCGGCGCGCCGAGATCTACGCGAGTGCGCTCAACATGCGCGTCGCCCGTGTGGTGGCGGTGCAGGAGGGCGGCGCCATGGCTCAGCCGATTGTCGTCACTGCTGCGCGCTTTATGCGAGCCGATGCGGCGCCCGCGCCGACGCCGGTCGAGCCGGGTCAAATCGAAACGACGGCGAATGTGAGCGTGACGTTCGAACTGCGGTAGGCAACCTCGTTCTCGCCGCCTCGGCATGCTTGCTTTCCTCCGCCGACGGAGATGACGCTAACCTGGGGGCGACGCGGAAGCGCCGGTGTTCGCTTGTGGCGGCGCCGCCGGCGCCGGCGGCGGTGACGGCAG
>JAFEDV010000295.1 GCA_018241475.1 Pseudomonadota bacterium
CCGCGTGATCCGTTCGTAGTGCAGGATGAAGCGATCGATCCAAGCTTCTTCCTCGGCCGTCAGCGCCCGCCCGCGCAGCGTCACTTCCTGCTCGCCGCGCCAGCGACGTACCACGTCCCAACTCGGCGCACGCAGATAGACGATGGCGTCGAAGCTCGCGAACCAATCGGCGTAAGTCGTGCGCAGAAACTCGTTCTGCGTTTCGCGCCAAACGCCGTTCATGTCCTCTTCTTCGACAACGTTCAATGGCGGCGAGGGTGGGACCGGCAGCGCGCCCAGGCACCATGCATCGACCAGGATCGCCTCCGGTCGTCCGCGCGCCACCGGCCAATCGCTTAGCGGCTTCATCACATCTTTGATCTTGTCGAACCGCGGCAGCGGCGTCTCATCGTCTGGCCCCGCCGCAAACAAGCGTTCGATGGTTCGCCGCGCCAGCCCAATATCATGCGTCCCCGGCGGTCCGCGCGTCACGAACAGCGGATGCGTGCGCGCCGCCAGCTCCGCACGCTGCACATGGTCGAGATAAACGTCATCGATCGAAAACTGCACGAAGCGCGGCCGGTTCGCCCCTTCCAACAACTGGCAAACCGTCGTCTTCCCCGACCCCTGCGCGCCGGAAACGCCGATCAGCGCCGGCCGATCCGAGTTGCGCGCGCGCTGCTCTTGAATGACGCGATAGATGAGCTTCGCAAGTTCGCTCATCCCCCTCTCCCTTGCGGAGAGGGGGCGGGGGGTGAGGGGCGATCGGCTGCCGCGGTGTTGGCAGCATCAAACCCGGAGTTCATTCGGAAACAGCGCACGTAGCCGTTCGCCCCTCATCCCCTAACCCTTTCTCCGCAAGGGAGAAGGGGAATTGCTCACTCCGCCAACACGCGCGGCAGCTTGAACTCCACGTCTTCCTCAGTCACGCGCACATCTTCCAACGTCGCCTCGAAGCGCGCGCCGATCGCTGCGACTAAGTCCTCCACCAAATCCTCCGGCGCACTGGCGCCCGCCGTCACGCCGACGCTGCGCACGCCGTCGAACCAGCGCCAATCCACATCCTCGGCCGAACCCACCAGCCGCGCGTCCTTGGCGCCGGCGCGCTTGGCCACTTCCACCAGCCGCACCGAATTTGACGACTTAGGCGAACCGATAACCAGCACCAGATCCGCGCGCGCGCCCATCTCCTTGACTGCGTCCTGGCGATTGGTGGTGGCGTAGCAGATGTCCTCCTTGTGCGGCGCGGCCATGGTCGGAAACCGGCGCTGCAGCGCCGCGACGATCTCGGCCGTGTCGTCGACCGAAAGCGTTGTCTGGGTCACGAAGGCGAGCCTGGCCGAATCGCGCGGCGCGAACGCTTCGGCATCCGCAACCGTCTCGATCAAGGTGATGGCGCCCTCAGGCAATTGCCCCATCGTGCCGATTACTTCTGGATGCCCCTCATGGCCGATCAGCACGATCTCACGCCCAGCCTTGAAGTGCCGCTCGGCTTCCACGTGCACCTTAGAGACAAGCGGGCAGGTGGCGTCGACGAAGATCATCTCGCGCCGTCGCGCAGCGGCCGGCACCGACTTCGGCACGCCGTGCGCGGAAAAGATCACAGGGCGATCGTCAGGACAGTCGTCCAGCTCCTCGACGAAGACCGCGCCCAGCCGCTCGAGGCGCTCCACCACGTGCCGGTTGTGGACGATCTCGTGGCGCACATAGACGGGCGCGCCCCACTTCTCGATTGCGCTTTCGACAATGTGGATGGCCCGGTCGACGCCGGCGCAGAAACCGCGCGGCGACGCCAGCAGGATTGAAATGGGGCGTTTTTCTGGCGTGATTTCCGTCGGGGGCATCGGTTTTCAGGCGAACTCTTCGCGCGGGCGCCGGGGCTTGTTGCGGGCCGCTTTGCGGGAAGCTATCACGGCCCGACGCCGATTGCCTCGGGGCGGGATGAGACAAAACGCGGCCAACGCCGCAGGCCCGAGGTGCGAGAGGGTTCCGAATGAAGCTGCCTGCCGTCGCTGCCGTGCTTGTTGGCGCACTGGCCCTTTCGAGCTGCGGCACCAGCCAAGGCCGTACAGTTGAGCTTCCAGGCGGGGTGCTGCCCGACCAGCAGAACGCCCAGCAGCATCCGCCGAACGCGTTTGACCGCATGCTGGGGATCGATCGCCGTCCGAACGAAGGCCCGTGTCCGCTGATGGGCGTGCTCTATGACAGTTCGCGGCTCGTGCAGTTCGCGCAGCCCAACGCCGAACGTTACGCCAATATCGCCTTCACCGGCGAGATGCAGGGCGTGCAGGGGCTCTGCCGCTACGTCGACGCCGATCCGATTACCATGAACATGGACATCGCCATGGAGTTCGGCCGCGGGCCGGCCGCCGGCGCCGATCACCGCACCTATCGCTATTGGGTCGCCGTAACGCGCCGTGGGCGCGCGCCGATCGCCAAGCAATACTTCGACGTCGATGTTCGCTTTCCGCACGGCCGGGACGTCGTCGCCCATACCGAACACATCAGCCGCATCGTCATTCCGCGCGCGAATTCGGAAATCTCCGGCGAGAATTTCGAAATCCTCGTCGGCTTCGAATTGACGCCCGAGCAGTTGCAATTCAACCGCGACGGCCGCCGCTTCCGGATCGACGCCGCGACGCGCGCCAGCCAGACGGCGTCGCAACCGGCGGCGTCGGCGTCCCAGCCCGCGCCGGCGCAGCCGCCGCGCTAGGGTCAGGCGCCTGCCGCTTGACGCGGAGGGGCCAGCCCGCCAAGTCCGCGTGCCATGACCGATCTTGCCACAGCGCTGACGGCGGCCAACTCCGCCGTGTTCAGGTCGCTCGGTTTCGAGGAGCGCTACGCCGAAGTGCGCCGCTCGGATCGGCCTGATCTTGGCGAATTCCAATGCAATGGCGCGCTCGCAGCGGCGAAGGCGGCCGGCAGGAAGCCGCAGGAGATTGCGCAACAGGCGGCGGCGGCGTGGACGGCGACCGATCTCGCCGGCAAGCCGGCCATCGCCGGTCCGGGCTTCCTCAATTTTACCACCACGCTTGGCGCGCTCACTGCACGCGCCCAAGCCATTGCCGACGATGCGCGCGCCGGCGCCTCAGTTGTCGAGCACAAGCGCCGCGTCGTCGTCGACTACGGCGGGCCGAATGTAGCCAAGGGCATGCACGTGGGTCATCTGCGCGCCTCGATTATCGGCGAGAGCGTCAAGCGCATCTATCGCTTTCGCGGCGACGAGGTGTGGGGCGATGCGCACTTCGGCGACTGGGGCTTCCAGATGGGCCTTGTCATCACCGCGCTCGAAGACGAGCTTGGAGGCTTCGCCGACAACGCCAAGCTCGGGGCGCGCCTGCGGACACTGACGCTCGATCAGCTCGAGACGATCTATCCAGCGGCGGCGCAGCGCATCAAGACCGACCCGGCGTTCCTTGATCGTGCGCGCAAGGCGACCGCGGCGCTGCAGGCCGGCGCCGAGCCGCACCGCACCATCTGGAAAGCCATGCACGACGTTTCGATGGCGGCGCAGAAACGCGATTTCCATGCCCTGGGTGTCGATTTCGACCTCTGGCATGGCGAGAGCGACGCCGATCCCTTGATCCCCGACATGGTCAAGGACCTCGAAGCGAAAGGGCTGTTGGAGGAAGATCAAGGCGCACGCATTCTTCGCGTCGCCAATCCAGGCGAGACCAGGAAGAAGAAGCGCGACGACGGAACGGTGGTCGAGGTGGAAAGCCCAGACCCGTTGCTGGTGGTGTCCTCGGAGGGATCGGCCATGTACGGCACCACCGACCTCGCCACCATTTTGCAGCGTGTCCGTGCGCAGAAGCCGGACATGGTGCTCTACGTGGTCGACCAGCGCCAGGCCGATCACTTCGAACAGGTGTTTCGCGCCGCAGCGAAGGCTGGGTACATCAGCCGCGACAAGCTGGAGCACGTCGGCTTCGGCACTATGAATGGACCCGACGGCAAGCCGTTCAAGACCCGCGCCGGCGGCGTGCTCAAACTGCAAGACCTGATCGGCCAGGCCGAAGCAAAGGCGCGCGAGCGACTCAAGGAAAACGATATCGGGGCCGATTTCTCGAAGGCGGAATTCGAGGACGTCGCCCACAAGGTGGCGATCGCCGCCATCAAGTTCGCCGACCTGACCAACTTTCGCGGCACATCCTACGTCTTCGACCTCGATCGCTTCATGAGTTTCGAGGGCAAGACCGGCCCGTATCTCCTGTATCAGGCGGTGCGCATCAAGAGCGTAATGCGTCGCGCCGAGGCGGAGGGTGTTCTTGCCGGGCCCATCAGCATTGCCCATCCGGCCGAGCGTGCGCTCACCCTGGCGCTTGATGGTTTTGAGGCTGCCTTGCGCTCAGCCTATGACAAGAAGGCGCCGCACTTCTTGGCTGAGCACGCGTATGTCTTGGCTCAGACGTTCTCCGGCTTTTGGACGAATTGTCCGATACTGCAGTCTGAAGGAGCGGTGCGCGCCTCGCGCCTTGCGCTCGCGGCAGCAACGCTGAAGCAACTCGTGCTGACGCTGGACTTGCTCGGCATCGAGGTTCCAGAGCGGATGTAGAGCCGCAGGCGCCGTGGCGTCATCTCGTTGCGCGTCCGGAATTCGTTCTGCAAGGTGGCGCCAGAGGGACGAGCATGGCGCAAGCAACGATCAATGACATAACTCTTGAGTATGAAGTTCACGGCGCGGCGGACGCCGAGCCGATGCTGCTGATCATGGGCCTCGGCGCCCAGATGACGCGCTGGCCGCCAGGCCTCTACGAAAAGCTTGTCGCCCGCGGTTTTCGCGTCATCCGGTTCGACAATCGCGATGTCGGCCTCTCGAAGAAGTTTTCCGGCGCGCCGAAGATCGAGCAGGTGATTGGTGCGATAATGAAGGGCGAAAAACCCGACATCCCCTACAGCCTCGACGACATGGCCGCGGACGCCGTGGGTCTGCTCGATTACCTTGGTATCGACCGCGCCCACATTGTGGGCGCCTCTATGGGCGGCATGATCGGCCAGCTCGTTGCAGCCGACTATCCCGAGCGTGCGCTATCGTTCACGTCGATCTTCTCAACCACCGGCAACCCGGCGCTTCCGCACGCCACGCCTGAAGCGATGGCGGTTATCACCACGCGCGCCCCCGACCCGAACCGGGATATCGACGCCTACCTCGATCAGATGATCCGCAACGCCCGAACCATCGGCAGCCCGGGCTATCCGTTCGACGAAAAACTGCTGCGAGAGCGTCTGCTGTCCGACGTGCGACGAGCCTATGAACCGCTCGGCGTGGCGCGTCAGATCGCGGCGATCACCGCCAGCGGCGATCGCCGCGCCAAGCTTGCCAAGATCAAGGCGCCGACCGTCGTTCTGCACGGAGATTCCGATCCGTTGGTGCCGGTTGAAGGCGGTCGCGACACCGCGGCGAGCATTCCAGGCGCGGAGCTCCGCATCATCCCCAACATGGGTCACGACCTGCCACCCTCGCTTTATGACGTGGTCGTCGAAGCCATCTGCCGCGCCGCGGAGCGGAGCCGCGTCCCAGGCTAGTGGTCGCTCTTGGCGATCCTGTGTGATTTCTCCTCGATCCAGTCCATAAGCGCGAAACCGATGCCGGAGCCCACAAACGTGAGATGGATGATGACGTACCATTGGACGCTTGCGGGCGGGTAGCTGTCGAGGTTCATGAAGATCTTCAGCAGATGGATGGCCGAAATCGCCACGATCGAGGCCACCAGCTTGATCTTCAGACCCGAAAAATCGATCGTACCCATCCACTCCGGCCGGTCGACATCGTTGTGCGCGGCTTCGATCTTGGAGACGAAGTTCTCATAACCGGAGAAGAGAATGATCAGCACCAGATTGCCGGCGAGCGAGATGTCGATCAGCGTGAGCACCAGCAGGATGATCTGCTTCTCCTCAAGCACATAGAGAGCAGGGATGGCCGCCAGCAATTCGCGGAAGAAGGTGATGACGAGGATAGCCAGCGCCGCTGCGAGCCCGAGATAGAGCGGCGCCATAAGCCAGCGGCTGGCATAGATAAGGCCTTCGAGACCGTGCTCCGCCTGTCTGCCCCGTTCGCCTCTATTGTCGTCGCGGCTCATGCGGTCCCCCACCGCACGAAGGCTAGAAAGATTGCGCCATCCCGCCAAGCCAACTCCCGCTGCGGGAGGCTTGTCAGGCGCGCGGCGAGTGCGAAGATACCCGCGTAGGGGGAGTTCCCATGTTCGAACACGGTCTACTCGCGCCGGTCGTGGCGCTCGCCGCATGGTCGTTGCTCATGCTCATTTGGCTCTATGCGACGCGCATTCCGGCGATGATGCGCATGGGTGTGAAGCCCGGGCAGATCAGCAACGACCCGGACGCGGCTTCGAAGCTGCCGGCCTGGGCTCGCAACGTCGCCGACAACTACAATCACCTAATGGAGCAGCCGACGATCTTTTATGCGACGGCGTTGGCTCTCCAGCTGATGGGTCAGACTTGGCAGATCAACGTTACCCTGGCTTGGATCTACGTCGGACTGCGCCTGCTGCATTCGCTCGTCCAGGCGACGGTGAACATCATCCTCATCCGCTTCACCATCTTCGTGGCGTCGAGCATCGTTCTGGGCATGCTGATCTTCCACGCCGCCATCGGCGTTGGGCTCGTGCGGTTCAGTTTCGGGCATTAGCGTAGGCGTTTACAGCACCTCCTTGCGAACGGGGAGGTGCGGCCTGATTTAGCGTCCGCCGCCATCCGGCATCTGCGCGATCCATTCGCGCATGAGCGCGATAGCGCGCGTGTCGACGCGCTGACGGCCCAGCTCCGGCATCATTTCGCCAGGATCTGTAGAGTTCATGCGGTAGATGAGGATCGATTGCTCGGGATGGCCCGGGAGAATGTCGAACGCGAACGTCGAAGCGCCGCGCCCAGCCGCCACTGGCCGCTTCAACACGCCCCACTGAACCGGGATCGTGGTGTTGTAGCGAAGGTCGAGGCCCGAAGTATGCGCCGGACCCTCCGGATTGTGGCAGTGCGCGCAATTCACTTGCAGATAGGCGCGCGCCCGTTCTTCCAATGCGCCGCTCGCTGGGTCGTACGCGTTCGCGAAGTGCGGCGCGTCGGTCGGTACGCGATCGATCATGCCCGCGGCTAGCCAATGTGCGAGCTGACCTTCAGCGCCGTGGCCGTAATCGACCCGCCGGTTCAGGTTCCGCGCCGTCGGCCCGATCGGCACGATGGCGCCGGCGCGATCGTGGCAGCCCTTGCACTGGTTGACGTTCGGCACCGCCCAATCCAGCGCCACGGTGCTCCCATCCGTGTCAATGAATGTGATCGGCTCGGTCGCACCGATCGGCGAAAGCCGCGCTTCGGTCTGGGCCGCGTTCCACACATAAGGATAAGCGACCCAGCCGCTGGCGCGAGGGATCAAGAGCCGTGTTTCCAGGAAACGCACATTCTCGGTCGGGCGCCGCATATCGGCGGCGAAAGCGAAGGTCTTGATCAGCACCGCGCCGACAGGCAGGTCGAAGACGCCATCGTAGCGATAGGCGGCCTGCGTGTGCGGCGGCAGATAAAGGTAGCGGAATTTGAGTGCGCCGTCGGAATAGAGCGGGGTATTCAAATCGTAGGGCGTCACGCCCGTATTCGGCTGCCGCGCCCCCGCGTCGCGGAAGAAGTGGTAGGCCGCGAGCAAAGGCGGCGGCTCTGTGGCCATGATCGTACGCTCATCTACCTCCGGTGGCGCCTGGGCCACCGCGCTGTTCATGCAGAGCGCGAACAACAGGATGACGGAGACGAGCCGCAGGTGCACGCGGAGCGCCGGCGCTTTCCGCCGCCGGGCTAGCCAACCACGTCGGAGTGGACGCCGACGGTGCGGATTGGCGTGGAACGGCTGGTTAAACAGGCCCGACATTACCGGCGCAAATGCACTGGCGGCGGTTCGTCGAACGTTTGCAGCGGTGGAAAGGCAGAACTCGGCGTGCCCTCGCTCAGCGGCACTCCCGAGGCCGGCAGGCCCATCGACAAGAAGGTGCCGATGCCTCCCCGCGAGGAACGATTGTCGCGCATGACGATGCGCACGTTCTCCGAATGCGGCACGCCGGCGGCGGCGTAGGTCGTCACGCCGTCCCAGAGTACGTCCGGGAGCGCGCGGCCGGCGCGCGCCAGCGCCGCGATCTCTCCGGTCGGCGCGAATCCTGTGTTTCCGCACCGGTTGCTGCGGATCATGACATTGCCCGG
>JAFEDV010000296.1 GCA_018241475.1 Pseudomonadota bacterium
CTTCACGAACTTCTCCTTGGCATCGTTCTGCGCATAGACTTCCGCAAGCGCTCGCAATTGTGAGTGTGAGCCGAAAATCAGATCGACGCGTGTGGCGGTCCACTTCGGCGCGTCTGTCTTGCGATCGCGCCCTTCATAAGCGTTGTCGCCGACCTGCGTCCATCGTGTGCCCATGTCCAGCAGGTTGACGAAGAAATCATTCGTCAGCGTCTCCGGCTTTGACGTGAACACGCCGGCCTTCGAACCGCCGGCATTGATGCCAAGCACGCGCAGCCCGCCGACCAGCACAGTCATTTCAGGCGCCGTCAACGTCAACAATTGCGCCCGGTCGACGATCGCTTCCTCGGGTGACATGAATTGCTTGCCGGGTCCGACATAGTTGCGGAAGCCGTCGGCGCGAGGTTCAAGCGGCGCGAACGACGGCGCGTCCGTCTGCTCCTGCAGAGCGTCGGTACGGCCGGGCGAGAAGGGAACTCTCACGTCATGGCCGGCCGCCTTCGCCGCCTTCTCGACCGCCGCATTGCCGCCGAGCACGATCAAGTCGGCGAGCGAGACCTTCTTCGCACCAGCGTTGAACTCCCTCTGGATCGCCTCCAGCTTCGAAAGCACTTGCGCGAGCTGGGCCGGATTGTTGACCGCCCAGTCCTTTTGCGGCGCCAAGCGGATGCGCGCGCCATTGGCGCCGCCGCGCTTGTCGGAGCCGCGGAAGGTTGAAGCGGAAGCCCAGGCGGTGGAGGCGAGCTGCGACACTGACAGACCGGAGGCGAGGATCTTCGCCTTCAGGGCTTCAGCGTCCTTCTCGTCGATTTGCGCGCCCGATGCGGCCGGAAGCGGATCCTGCCAGATCAGCACCTCTTTCGGCACGAGCTTGCCGCGATAGCGCACGCGCGGACCCATGTCGCGGTGAGTGAGCTTGAACCACGCCCGCGCGAAGGCGTCGGCGAACTGGTCCGGGTGCTCGAGGAAGCGGCGGGAAATCTTCTCGTACGCCGGGTCGAAACGCAGCGAGAGGTCCGTCGTCAGCATTTTCGGCACATGCTTCTTCGACGCGTCGAAGGCATCCGGTATGTCGGCGGGCGCATTCTTTGCACGCCATTGCTGGACGCCAGCCGGGCTCTTCTCCAGTTCGTACTCGTATTTGAACAAGTTCTCGAAGAAATGATTGCTCCACTTGGTCGGCGTCTGCGACCAGATCAGTTCGGGGCCGCCAGTGATGGCGTCGGCGCCGTGGCCCTTCCCGTACGCGCTCTTCCAACCGAGACCCTGATCCTCGATCGGGGCCTTTTCCGGCTCAGGGCCAACCAGGGAAGGATCTCCGGCGCCGTGGGTCTTGCCGAAAGTGTGACCGCCGGCGATGAGCGCAACGGTTTCTTCGTCATTCATCGCCATGCGATGGAAGGTCTCGCGGATGTCCTTTGCCGCCGCGACCGGATCCGGCTTGCCGTTCGGGCCCTCGGGGTTGACATAGATGAGGCCCATCTGCACGGCGCCCAACGGATTTTGCAGCTCGCGTTCGCCGCTGTAGCGCTCGTCGCTGCGAGGATCGGGAAACCAGGCGGTTTCCGGTCCCCAATAGAGCTCTTCCGGCTCCCATTGATCGGCGCGGCCGCCGCCGAAACCGAAGGTTTTGAA
>JAFEDV010000297.1 GCA_018241475.1 Pseudomonadota bacterium
GCCCCCGGACTCCGGCGCGAGCGCGCAACGCGTGGCGGCGCGCTTTCATCTCGATCCGGTGAACTGGTATAGCCGCGCTGAGGCGAGCGACGTTCTGCCGGCGGTGGCGAACGCGGTTTGGAACGAACGCCGCATCCGCGTGCGCTATGAAAGCTGGCGCGATCTGGTCGACCGCGAGCTCGATCCCCTTGGGCTCGTCCTGAAAGCCGGCGTTTGGTATTTGGTCGCGGCGGTGAAAGGGCAGGCGCGCACCTATCGCGTCTCCAACATCCGCGCCCTCGAGGTGCTGAGCGCCAAGGCGCAGCGACCCGGGCGGTTCGATCTGGCGCGCTACTGGGCGGCGTGGTCGCGCGATTTCGAGGCGCGGATCTTCAGCGAGCGCGCCGTGGTGAAGCTCTCGCCGCTGGGGCGGCGAATCTTGCGCGACGTGAGCCCAGTGGCGGCCGAAGCTGCGGAAGCGCAGCATCGCGCCTGCAAGCCGAAGGGCTGGGTGAGGGCGGAAATACCGATCGAGAGCGTTGCGCTCGCCGCACGGCAATTGTTGCGGCTTGGTGCGGATGTGCAGGTGCTGGAACCCGCGGCTTTGCGCACTGCCATCGCGCGCGAGGCGAAGCATGTGGCGGCGCTTTACAGTTAGATGTTGAGCAATTTGAGCGTCTCGTCGCGCACGCGCGCATCGCCGTACGCCAGCACTTGGCCGCCTTGGGCGGCGCTGCCGCCTTGCCAGTCGCAGACGCCGCCGCCGGCGCCGACAACGATGGGGATGAGGGCGGCGATGTCGAAGGCCTTGAGCCCGCTCTCGATGACGCAATCCATGTAGCCGCTGGCGAGCATGCAATAGGCGTAGCAGTCGAAACCATAGCGCACGACTTTCGAAGCCTTGCGGACGCGCGCGAAGGCGTCGAGCTCATGGCCGCGAAACAGCGTCGGGTCGGTCGTTGAGAGCGTCGCGTTCCTCTGTGCGGCGCACGCCCGCGTGTTGAGCGGGCGAGTGACGCCCCGGATCGTGCTTTCGGCGCCGCCGGGAAAGCCGCGATAGCGTTCGTCGAGATAGGGTTGGTCCATGACGCCGAGGAGCGGCGCGCCTTCATGATAGAGGCCGATGAGCACGCCCCAGGTCGGCAAACCCGCGACGAAGGCGCGGGTGCCGTCGATCGGATCGAGGATCCATTGATAGCCGCTTTGCCCCGCCTTCTCGCCGAACTCCTCGCCGAGGATGGCGTGATCGGGAAAGCCCGCTTCGATGAGCTGACGCATGCGCTGCTCGCAGGCGCGATCGGCTTCGGTGACCGGATCGAAATGCTTGTCGCTCTTGTTGTCGACTGCGTGCGGTGCGCGGAAGTAGGGCAGGATCGCCGTGCGCGCGGCGTCGGCGAGCTTGTCCGCGAGGTCGAGGAGGCGCGCGATGTCGTGATCCATGCGCGTGCTTTAAGCACAAAAAAACGGGCCCGCCATCTGGCGAGCCCGTTTCCCCCATTTCCCCTTGCCGCTTTCTTGCTTGGAGGGTCGTTGAAAGCGGCGAGAAGACGTGCATCTGGGTGTTTGCGCTTAAGCGGCGTCGGTGGTTTCGTCTTGCAGCGC
>JAFEDV010000298.1 GCA_018241475.1 Pseudomonadota bacterium
CCCGATTCCCCGCTAGGCGCGATTGGTCTTGCGCTCGCCCTGGGACGTCAGCCGCGTGAAGCTCGGCACATTGCGGCCGTACCAGATTTCGAGGCGTTTCCCGCATTCGACGCACTCGAAGAAGCCGATGTCCTTGATCGGCAGCGATACTTCGCGCCGATTATAAAGCACACCGCAATCGCATTCGACGATCGCATAGCGCGGCGCCATGGCGTCACCCGGGTAACCACTTGAGACCTGCTCTCGAGTTAATCCCATCTGGGTTGCTCGAAAGTTAGCGGCAAAGCGGCGCGCGGTATTCAGAAAGTGGCCGCCTTGTCAGTCTAGCGGGACAAGGACGCCCGCCCAGGCGGCCGCGGCGACCAAGACCAGCCCTGGCGCGACGCGCACGGCGAACGCACGATCGCCGGCGCCGAATGCAAGCAGGATCTTCGTCAAGGTGTTCGATGAAAACGCTGCAAGGATGGGCGCCGCGGCGTGCTGAGGCCCAAGGACGCCATTGGCCGCAAGCGTCGCAAGCGAGGCCGAGGCGGCATGAACATCGATCAACCCGGCCATTGCTGCACCGGCAAGCGCTCCTGCGTCGCCGAACCAATGCCGCAATGCTCCCGAAGCCAGCAGCACCAAGCTGAACAACAAGCCAAACAGCAAGGCGCTGCCGATGCCGAAAGCATGTCCATGTTCGCGCGCGGCCGGCGTTTCGGCATTCCTGGCCGCGGTAATCACAAAGAAAGCGGCGTAAATGGCAGCGGTCAGACCGGCGATCAGCAATGAACCGGTCATGGCGCGCAAGACGCTCAAGTCGATGGCCGCCAACAACACGCCCATCTGCAGAACGGTGGCGACCGTGGAGAGAACGGCGCCGGCCACGGCTGCGGCGCGCACCGCCGAGTTCTTCGCCGCCTGCGCGCCGAGCGCGCCGATCGTTGCCGAACTCGAAATGAAGCCGGAGAAGAAGCCCGCGATGGGAATGCCAAGGCGCGCGCCCACGAGCCGCACCGCAACATGACCGAGCGCGCCGATGACCATGACCAGGATCACGACAAGCCAGATGGCGTGGAGGTTCAGCGCGCCGAAGAGGTCGAGCGGATTGGACGGAAGAAACGGCCAGACCACGAAGGTGGCGATTGCGAGGATGAGAGCGTCGCGCAACTCCGCTTCGGACAGGGCGTTTCGGATGAAGCGGTGCAAGGGCGTGCGCACGGCGAGCAACGCCACGACGCTGACGCCAACAGCCGCCGTCACCGCCGGATCGCTGGCCGCCAAGGCGCCCAACAGCGTTGTCAAGACGAGTGCGATTTCGGTGGTGAGGCCAGGATCGTCCTTGCGGCTGCGCAGATAGGCGGCGGCGGCCAAGGCCGAGACGCCCGCAATCGCCGCGGCGAGCACGAGTTCGCCTCCTATCAACCGACCCAGTGCGCCAACCAGCGCCGCCAGCCCGAATGTGCGGATGCCGGCTGCGCCACGCGCTTCGCCTTCCCCCTTGCGCCGCTCGCGCTCGGCGCCAATCAGCAAGCCGACAGCCAGCGCCACCAAGAGCCCGTCGGCGCGTGCGTCGGCAACGATAGTCGGAAAGGGCGTCAAGCGGGCGATCCTGCGCGGGCTACGACCTTCGTCCTATACGCGTTCAAGCGCGCGGGCAGCGTCGATCTCTTCAAATGCGAGTCGGAACCGTCATATTCAGCGTCCAGCGTCGACCCCGAACACACCTCATCGGCATGCCCGCTAGTGGCGCAACTCACGCGGCGGGACCGGGGGCGCCGTCACGAACACGCTGAAATGCACGGGCGGTTTGGAGATGCCTGCATAGGTATGTGCAAACGTGAAGCGAGTTCGCGAGGTGTGCGAGCTTGAGGTCCGGTTTGCATTTGAGAGGCAGGGCGCATCCGCCTCGTCGCAGACGACCAGCAATCCCCCGTTCTGCAAGCGCTGTGGCGTCACCCAGGGCGCCTCGTGATAGTCGAAATCGATGAACACGTGCGGATGTTCGGGGCTATAGAAGCTCGTTGCATTCGCGTAGAACTCGCTGCCAGCTACGTAGCTCAGCGGCGCGGACGTGGTTCGCCGCCAGATTTGCGTGACGATTTGCGCCACTTCCGCGCGGGGCTGCATCACATCCGGCTCGCGCGAAAAGCGCATCTTCGCAACGGCGATCGCCGGCGACAGCGCTAACGAGACGAGTGTCACAGTCACGGCACCGATTATTGCGCGGCGCATCAGTTTCGTCTCGTCAGGGGCCGCTGTCTTGATCAGCAGCAAGGGTAGCAGGCTCACGGTCCCTATCAACATGTTGGCCGAGACCTTGTTGCGACAGATCAGGGCGACCGCAATTGTCAAGACGATCGGCGCCATGGCGAGAACGATGAGCATGCGCTCGTTGGGAGCGCGCCACAGGGTCATTGCCGAGCGCCACCAACGAGCGGCGGAGATGGATGCACTCGAAGCGACGACCGCGATGACAAAGATATGCAGGGCTACGATGGCGCCGAGAGTGCCGAGTGCGTGTGCGAGCACCGGCGTATAGGATCGGCCCGTCTCGCCGTCAAAATAGTGGAATGGAAGAAAGCCGGTCTGAACAAGCCACCAAATGTGGGGAGAGAACACAAGCAGCGCCGCGGCCGCGGACAGATAGGGACGAAACGAACCGAAATAGCTTCGCCAATTCGGCTGAGTGAACGCGGCAATGAGGCAGGTCGCTCCAAGAATGACGGCAAAGTATTTTGACAGCATGGCCAGCGCCA
>JAFEDV010000299.1 GCA_018241475.1 Pseudomonadota bacterium
AAGCCGCGCCCCACCCCATTGTAATGCGCTAAGTTGATCCCGTGACCGGCGCCGATAAACCCGTCCTTCCAGCACTCGACGGCCTGCCCGTCGAAGATGCGACGCCGCCTCAGTTGAGAGGCATAGAGGCGATCCGCGACGCCTGGAAGCGCATGCCGGCGCGCCCCGGCGTCTATCGCATGCTCGGCGCCGACGGCGAGGTGCTTTACGTCGGCAAGGCCAAGAGCCTGAAGAACCGCGTCGGCCAATATGCCCAGGGGCGCGGGCACACCAACGCCATCACCCGGATGATCCATCAGACGGCGTCGATGGAAGTCGTCGTCACCGCGACGGAAACCGAAGCGCTGCTGCTCGAAACCAACATGATCAAGCGGCTCAAGCCGCGCTTCAACGTGCTGATGCGGGACGACAAGAGCTTCCCGTTCATCGCCATTCGCACCGATCACCCGACCCCGGCGCTGCAGAAGCATCGCGGGGCCAAGAACTTCAAGGGCAAGTTCTACGGACCGTTCGCCAGCGCCGGCGCCGTCAATCGCACGCTCAACACGCTGCAAAAGGCCTTCCTGCTGCGCTCGTGCTCGGATTCGACGTTTTCGGGCCGCACGCGGCCCTGCATGCTTTATCAGATCAAGCGCTGCTCAGGGCCTTGCGTGGGCCTCGTCAGCGAAGGCGAATACGCAGCATTGGTGAAGGACAGCACCGACTTCCTTGAGGGCCGCTCGACCGAGCTGCAGGAACGGCTGGCGGCGGAAATGCGGGAAGCGTCCGACGCGCTGGAGTTCGAACAGGCGGCGCGCCTGCGCAACCGCATCCGGGCGCTGGCGAGCGTGCGCGCCTCGCAGGGCGTCAATCCATCGACGTTCAGCGAGGCGGACGTGTTCGCATTGCACTGCGAGGGCGGGCAATCGTGCGTGCAAGTGTTCTTTTTCCGCGCCGGCCAGAACTGGGGCAACCGCGCTTATTTCCCCCGCCACGGCGCCGAAGAGACGGCAGCCCACGTACTCTCCGCCTTCATTGCGCAATTCTACGACGACCGCGAGCCGCCAAAGCTCGTCCTTTGCAACATCGATCCAAGCGATCGCGCCTTGCTTGAGGAAGCCCTGTGCGCGCGCGCCGATTGCAGGGTCGAAATCCGCGTGCCCGAGCGCGGCGAGAAGAAGGAGATCGTCGACGCGGCCCTGCTCAATGCGCGCGAAGCATTGGGCCGGTGCATGGCCGAAAGCGGCAGCGTGGCGAAATTGCTGGATGGCGTAGCGGAGACCTTCGCGCTGGCGCAGCGTCCCGAACGGATCGAGGTTTACGACAACAGCCACATCCAGGGAACCAACGCGCTTGGCGCGATGATCGTCGCCGGACCCGAGGGCTTCATCAAGAACCAGTACCGCAAGTTCAACATGAAGACCGAGGAATTCCAGGGCGACGACTTCGCCATGATGAAAGCGATGATCCGGCGACGGTTCGCGCGGATGCTGGCCGAGCGCGAGGAATCCCCCTCCTCCGTTGCGGAGGAGGGGTTAGGGGAGGAGGGGCGCTCAAGCGCGCCGGGGCCAGATCGCTTCGGCGCCCCTCAACCCCTTCCCCCCACTCCACAAGGGAGAGGGGGAGCGATTGAGAACGGCGGCGTGGATTTCTCGAAAGAGCGCGATGACAGCGAGCGCGAAACCAGATTCGGCGCGTGGCCGGACCTGGTGCTGATCGACGGCGGCGAAGGCCAGCTCAATGCGACCCTGGAGGCGCTGGGCGAATTGGGCCTCAAGCACCGCGTCGTCGTCGCAGGCATCGCCAAGGGCGTCGACCGCGACGCCGGACGCGAGCGCTTCTTCATGGCGGGGCGCGCCCCCTTCCGGCTCGACGAGAAGAGCCCTGTGCTCTACTACCTGCAGCGCTTGCGCGACGAGGCGCACCGGTTCGCTATCGGCGCCCACCGCGGCAAGCGCAAAGCAGGCGTCGCGAAAAATCCCCTCGACGAGATCGATGGCGTAGGACCCACGCGCAAACGCGCCTTGCTCGACCGCTTCGGCTCCGCGCGCGGCGTATCGCGCGCTGCTTTGGCGGAATTGGAATTGGTGGACGGCGTAAGCAAGGAATTGGCGAAGCGGATTTATGACTTCTTCCACGACAAGCGCTGAGCTGAACCAAGCATCTCCGGGCGCGCAGGGCGCACCTGAACGTCGCCGATCCATTTGGCCCACGATGCTGACGCTCTTGCGCATGGCGATGGGACCGGTGTTGGCGGGGCTCGTCCTATGGGCCGGCGATGTGCTCTACAGCGATCGACCGCTTTCGGGGTTTCTGTTCGCGGCGACCCTCGTGCTCTTCGTTCTGGCGGCCGCCACCGACTGGCTGGACGGATACCTGGCGCGCAAGCTGGACGCGGTGACGCCGCTGGGCGCAGCGCTCGATCACGTGGCCGACAAAGTCCTGATTGCGTGCATGGTGGTTGCGCTCGCCTATTCCGCGCTTCCGCTCGATCTCACTGCGGCGGCGGTAATCATCGTCGGACGCGATCTCGCGGTGGCGGGCCTGCGCGAAGGCATTGCGACATCGGGCCGAACGCTGCCGGTCAACTCGCTTGGAAAGTGGAAGGCGGCCGCGGAAATGGCCGGTGTGGGCGCGTTTCTCGGCTACCAGGGCGCATCATTGCTGCTCGTGCCTGCAAATGTAGTGCTGGGATTGTACTGGGCGGCGCAACTGTTGCTGTGGGCGGCCGCGGCTGCGGCCCTATGGAGCGCCGCCATCTACGCAGCGACAGCCGCAAAGCGGCAAGCTGTCAAATAACACCGAGCGCCTTGAGGATCGGCAGCCGGCCGGACATGAAGGCGCGCGCATGTTCCGTGAGCCTGCTTATGGCGTCATCACCCGCTATGTCGCCCCGCTCGGCTCGCACTCGCGTCGCCACACATTTCCATGCGAAGGCCGCGCAGGACGCCGGATCGGCGGCGCCTTGCAAATAACCAAGCAGGAACAGTTGTTCGGACTCGCCCACCGGCACTCCGCCCCCCACAACCGGCGACGCAACGTCCCTCAATTCACCGCCATCATAGATCGCCAACTCGCAGATGCGCCGATTGAGGGCCGAGCACTGGGCGTGGAGAAGCTCGGAGGGAGCGCGGTTGCCGACGACGAAGACGACTGGACCCGAAAGCAAGGCGATCACTTCCCCCGCCATTTGCCGAACATCTTCACCTCGGAGCACGCCCGCCTTCGCGAGTTCACGAAGCGACTTCGGCGCATGATCGTTCGCCGCCAGCGCCTCCAGAATTGGCCTGAAATGACCGGGGTCCAGGTTTACGGCGCCGGTTGAATTTCTGGCCTGCATTGGCGTCTCATCGATCCCGGCGGCGAGAACGAACTGCGTGTCGAGAAGGGCTTCATCCTGTTCCCGCGCGCTCAGGCGTTCCGGCGTCTTGATAAACACATCCTTGCGGAAGGTTGCGTCGATGAGGTACTCGCGCGTCGCCTCACGCAGAACCGGATCCGAAATTGACTCCAGGAGCCGCTGCGCCGGCTGCGGCATCGAAAAACCCTCGAGTGTATCCATCAAGTGCGTCGTGCCGACGAATGAAAGATCCGCCTCGCCGAATTGCGCCACCACGTCCAAGAACGCGGTCGGAGTCCAATTGTCGCTGAAGAATTCGTGCGCGAGATAGGTATCGCTCTTCGCGCGCAGCGCCTGCAATTGCGCCACTGCGCCTGGGTTGGTCTGCGCATGCTTGGCGCCGACGTCGTGCAGCGACTGCACGAATTCGATCGCGTGGCGAACTTTCGTCGTCAGCGGCTCATCTGGCCCACCCGCCATCTGGGCGTGCGCGAACATCAGCTTGCGCAACGGCAGCATCTTCGCCCAGCCGGTGAGGCTGTTGTGCGACACGTATAGAAGGCCGCCGGGCGCCAGTTTGCGACGCACCAGCTCGATTATGTGAGCGCGATCGCTTTCGGAAATCCATGTCCAGATTCCGTGTAGCGTGATCATGTTGAATGTCGGCAGATCGTCACGCCTTGCCAATTGCTCGAAAGAATCGGCCAATAGCTCCACGCGGGCGCCGGACGCCGTGGCCAGGCTTTGCGCGAACGCGACTTGCGCCGGATTGTAGTCGCTTCCCCAAAAGACGCCGTCGCACGCCGCGGCGTGAATGTTGATTGAAACGCCTTGCCCGAACCCCAGTTCGAGATAGGAAAGCGGCGCCAAACTGAAGCGGAAACCGGCGATCGACGCGGCAAACTTCAAGTAGGAAGGGCACAGGTCGCGAAAATAGCGGTAGGTGTATCCCAGTTCGCGGATGTTGATCTGATTTCGCCTGGTCATCTCTGCGCCGCACTCCACATCGTGAAGTTAGCGGCGCGCCCCAAGAAAGGCGATGCCGCGCGCGCTAGTCGGGACGGCCGAACTCGACAACGTTCAGCACGACGATCACGGCCAGAAACACGGCGATGGCCCCGACAGCGATCCAGCCTTCCATTGCCCTCTCCTGATTCCGTTCCGGTTCGGGCTCTAACCGATCCGGCGGCGGTTCGCCAGAGCCGGATTGTCACGCAGGCTGGACGACCGAGAGCAGGTTCATATCGGGATCGTGAAACCACGCCACCTTGGTCCCGTCCGGGGCGCTCCAGACGCCTTTGGCGTCCTGCACGAAGAAACCATAGCGCTGGAACACCACGCCTTTGGCCGTAAGCCCGTCGACGACCTTGTCGATATCGTCGACCTGGAACGCCAGCACGGCATAGGCCGCCGGCGTGATGGCCGGCACGCGCGAGACGCGGATGCGTGCGTTCTTGCCTTCGAAGATCGCCGCGAAGCCGTCGTCGGCGACGAACTTGAGTCCCAGCGTGTCGCGATAGAATGCGGTCGACGCTTCCTTCTGCATGGTGCCGACGAGCGCGGTGACTGTGGCGTTTGCGAGCATACGCTGTCCTCCGCCACCGCCTCTACGCTCGTCCGCAGGCGCGATCAATCGCAGGCAAAACGAAACCGCCGACGTTTGAGCGCCGGCGGTTGCTAGGTTTGGTCTGAGCCTTAGGCCCCTTGCGGCGCCGCGCCGGGCCATGCGCCCGAATGCGCCGGCTCTTCGTCGGTGATCGGCAGCGCCGGCGTCGGCGGCGACGGCGCCTTCGGTTGATCGTCGGGGCGACTGAGCTTCTCGCCGCGGAGAACCTGGGCGATTTCATCACCGCTAAGCGATTCGTACTCGAGCAGCGCTTCCGACAGGCGGCGATGGTCTTCCGCCTTCTCGGTGAGGACGCGCCTGGCGGTGGCGTAACCTTCGTCCACCAGGCGCTTCACTTCTGCGTCGATCTTCTGGGCGGTGGCTTCCGCGACGTTCTGCGTGCGGTTGACCTGCATGCCGAGGAAGACTTCGTCGTTGTTGTCGCCATAGGCGACGAAGCCGAGTTCGTCGGAATAGCCCCAACGCGTCACCATCATGCGCGCAAGCCGTGTTGCGGCGGAGATGTCGGAGGCGGCGCCGGATGTCACCTTGTCCTTGCCGAACTTCAGTTCTTCGGCGACGCGCCCACCCATCATGACGGCGAGACGCGAGGTCATCTGGGTGAAGTTCATGGAGTATTTGTCGCCTTCCGGCAGCTGCATCACCATGCCGAGAGCGCGGCCGCGCGGAATGATAGTGGCCTTGTGCACCGGATCGCTCTCCGGCACGTTCAGCGCCACGATGGCGTGACCGCCCTCGTGCCAGGCCGTCAGCTCTTTCTCGCTCTGCGTCATCACCATGGAGCGCCGCTCGGCGCCCATCATGACCTTGTCCTTGGCGTCCTCGAACTCTTTCGCGGTGACGACGCGTTTGCCGCGGCGCGCCGCGAGCAATGCCGCTTCGTTGACCAGGTTGGCGAGATCGGCGCCGGAAAAGCCAGGCGTGCCGCGCGCGATGACCTTGAGATCGACGCCCTGCGCCACCGGCACATTGCGGGTGTGGACGCGCAGGATCTTCTCGCGGCCGCCGACATCGGGGTTGGGCACCACGACCTGGCGGTCGAAGCGGCCCGGACGCAACAGCGCCGGATCGAGCACGTCCGGACGGTTGGTGGCGGCTATCAGGATGATGCCTTCGTTGGCTTCGAAGCCGTCCATTTCGACGAGCAGCTGATTGAGCGTCTGCTCGCGCTCGTCGTTGCCGCCGCCGAGGCCGGCGCCGCGGTGGCGTCCGACCGCATCGATTTCATCGATGAAGATGATGCACGGCGCGTTCTTCTTGGCTTGCTCGAACATGTCGCGCACACGGCTGGCGCCGACGCCGACGAACATTTCGACGAAGTCCGAGCCGGAGATGGTGAAGAACGGCACGTTGGCCTCGCCGGCGATGGCGCGGGCGAGCAGCGTCTTGCCGGTGCCGGGCGGACCGACAAGCAGCGCGCCTTTCGGAATCTTGCCGCCGAGGCGTTGGAACTTGCCGGGGTCCTTCAGGAACTCGACGATCTCGCCGAGTTCCTCTTTGGCCTCATCTATGCCGGCGACATCGTCGAACGTGACGCGGCCCTTCGCTTCGGTAAGCAAGCGCGCCTTCGAGCGGCCGAAACCCATGGCGCCGCGCCCGCCCGCCTGCATCTGACGCATGAAGAAGAACCAGGCGCCGATCAACAGCAGCATCGGCAGGATGCCGAGCAGGATGTCGCCGATGCCCGGGCCCGTCTTCGGGCGATCCGTCTTCACATTGACTTCCGCCGCCGTCAGGCGATCGACAACGCTCGGCATGGTGCCGGTCGGCAGGTAGGTGACGTAGGTCTGGCCAGTCTTCGAACGGCTGACGATGGTGTTGTCGGACGTCTCGGCTTCGGTCAGATCGCGCGCGCTGACATGGCCAAGCAGCTGCGAGTAGGTGATCTCGCTTGCATTGCGCGGCGTCGCGCCGCCGGTCATCACGCCGAACAGCACGACGAGAACGATGGCGATGACGCCCCAGATCAGCAGTGAACGAATGGGCATGAGAACCTTCTGGCGGATGCGGGCGCTCGGTGCGCGCGCATAACACAATCTTCACCAAGATAGGGACAGCGCGCCCCCGTGAACACCCCTCGACCCTGCCACGCGCGCCTCAAGGCGGAGTGAACGGCGACGGTAGAAAATTCATCAGGCTTTCGGGACGTTAATCCTGTTTTGACTGCTGATTTAGGGCGTGAGCGGCTCGCTCGGCCAGAAGCCAGCGCTTTGCAACACCGCCGCCATGCCTCTCCCCTGCCCCGGCGACCAAGCGCGGCTCGGGCATCGCGGCATGCGCCACAAAGTCGCCGTCACGAGGCGTAAGCGCAAGCCGGCCGTCCCAGACCGTCTCAATGCCGGCAATCAACCTCAACGGCGCCAGCGGCGCCGCGCCGCCAGCTCGCCCCTCGAGGGCGCCGCGGTCTCGCTCGAATACAAAGCTTTGGCGCGATGCGGCGATGCGCACGCCCGCCAGCGTCGCTCCTCGAAAATCGGCAGCATGCATGCGCGCATCGAGCCGCGCGACGGCGTGCGCCGGAGCTTCTCGCGCTGCACCCGCGGCTGCGTCGATCAGCGCCGACAGCGCGCGGCGGCGAATCTCGCGACCGGCCGACCATGCGTCGCGCGCGACCGTGATGCGATCGGCTTCGAAACTCGCGGCGCTAGCGATCAGGACGCCGGCGGCGGCGTCTGTCGCATCTGCGATGGCGCGTAGACGCGCGGCGAGATGCGCCAAGCGCATGGGATCGAAGCCTGCGTCGCTCAGCATGCGCAGCCGTTCACGGACGCGCACGCGTTCGTAACCCGGGTTGGCGTTCGCGGGATCTTCGATCCAGTCCAGGCGGCGATCGCGCAGGAAGGCGCGGAGTTCTTCGCGCCGTGCGCTGAGCAGAGGCCGAGCGACGGCGATGCCGCGGCCCTCAGGCCAGAGCGGGGCGGAAGCGAGCGCCGCCATGCCGGAAAGACCGCGCCAGGATGAGCCCGCGGCTGCGCGCATGAACACGGTTTCGGCCTGGTCGTCCGCGGTGTGCCCGAGCGCGATGACGCGCGCACCGTGTGCTCGCGCCACGGCGCAGAGCGCGGTGTAGCGCCGTTCCCGTGCGGATCGCTGGGAGCGGTTGGCCGCGGCCGGCCAGTGCAATGTCGAGATTTCCGTGACGACGCCCGCCGCTTGCGCGCGCTGCGCCGCCGCCTTCGCATCGGCAGCGGAGCCCTCGCGAAGGGCGTGATCGACGATCGCCGCGCGCAGGCGGGGCGCGCCAAGCCGGTCGGCCAGCAGGTGCAAGAGCGCGCTTGAATCGCCGCCGCCCGACAAGGCGACGACAATCGGTCCGCCATGGGCGAGCGTCGTCAGGCGCTCGATCGTCAGCCGATCGAGCATGGCTCTAGCTCAGGCTGTCGGACAGTGGGCGGTGTGAGCTTCGCGCGCGGCAAGATCGCGGATGTTGCGCGGCGCATTGGGGTAGCGGCGCGGCAGGTTGGCGTAGGCGCCGCAGGCTTGCTGCGTTTGACCCATGCCCGCGAGCGACATGCCGAGACGCACTTGCGCTTCCGGCGCGCGCGGAGAATTCGGCGCAGCCTGGAGATAGCGGACGAAGTTGGAGGCGGCATCCTGGTAGTTGTTGCGCGCCAGAAGCGTGAACGCATACCAAAATCTTGCATCCGCCGCGGTGCTCGCGTTCGGATAGCGCTGCAGGAAATCGCTGAACGCCTCTTCGGCCTCTGCGTATTGACCGTTCACGAGCAACGTGCGCGCGTTGGCGTAGGCGTCGTCGGCGGTCGGCATCGGAGGCGCCGGCAATTCTCGCTCCGTGAGCGTGCCGAGTTGGCCCTGCGCGCCCGGCGGAAGCGGCTTGCCGCCGGCGTCGGCGGCGCCGTTCATGTCGGAATTGTCCGCGCGCGGGCCGCCAGGAGCGGAAGGAGGCGGCGGCGATGGGCTCGCATCGGGGGCAGGCGCCGCAGAGCCCGTCTGCGTCGCCGCGTTTGGATTCTGAATGGCCGCAACCGCGTCCTGGTTCACCTGCGCTAGGTTGCCGACCATGGCGCGAAGACGAGCGATCTCGCGCTGCGCGTCCATGAGCTGGTGTTGCAGATTTTCGTTCTCGGCGGTGGCGTCCGTCAGCTGCCGCTGCAGCGCCTCGATGCGATCCTGCTGGGCGTCTGCCTGGGCCTGCGCTGCGGCGGCGGCCTGCTGCTGCTGACGGCTCTGCGCAAACGCCGGTCCCGCAAGGAACAAGCCCGCAGCGACGAGACACACCGCAAGCGGGGCCTTCGGCCACGGGGAGGCAAACCGATCCGTCATGAGGCGCGAAACTGCCTGAGTCCCCGGGCCAAATTTGGGCGCCTATGAAACTGCGCCGCTGACGATGGTGCTGTGGGCGTTGCGGTTCACGCTCCATGCTTCTTCGTTCGAGCGCGGATCCATCGGACGTTCCTTGCCGTATGAAACCGTCTGCATGCGGTCGCCGGAGATGCCGAGGGAGACAAGATAGTCGCGCGCCGCCGCGGCGCGGCGAGCGCCGAGCGCCAGATTGTATTCGCGCGTGCCGCGCTCGTC
>JAFEDV010000029.1 GCA_018241475.1 Pseudomonadota bacterium
CACCAGGCAAGAACCTGTCGGCGCAAAGTCGCCTCAGCAGGGCTGCGATCAGCCCTGTGCGACGGCTCGTTCCTCCAGGCCGTACTCACGCAGCTTGCGATAAAGCGTCGAACGGCCGATGCCTAGGCGGCGGGCCACTTCCGACATATGGCCGGCATAGTGGTCGATCGCCAATTCGATGAGGTCGCGCTCGATCTGCTCGAGTTCGCGCAGATGGCCTTCGTTGTCGAACAGCTTGAGCGGCGCCGGCGCATCGGACACCTCGGCCATCGCGGCGGCGTACTGCACGTGTGCAGCAAGCGCCCGATGGTCATTGGCGGCGACAGGCAGATCCAGCGCCCGCGAATCGTTCGCCGCCGACAGCGGTTTCAAACCAGAAATCTGCGGAAAGTCCTCCGCCTGCAGAAGATCGCCTTCGCACAGGATCACCGCGCGAAACACGGCGTTCTCGAGTTGACGGACATTGCCGGGCCAGTCGAAGGCCAACAGCATCTGCATCGTCGCTTCCGACGCGCCGCGCACGTTGCGGCCTTCTTCCGCATTGAAGCGGGCAATAAAGCGCTGAACGAGAGTCGGCAGGTCTTCCTTGCGCTCGCGCAGCGGCGGCGCCTCGATCGGGAAGACGTTCAAGCGATAATAGAGGTCCTCGCGGAAGGCGCCGTCGGCGACAAGCCTCGCAAGATCCTTGTTCGTCGCGCTGATGATGCGGACATCCACCTTCGCCGGGCGTTTGGCGCCGATCGGATCGACTTCGCCTTCCTGCAGCACGCGCAGCAGTTTCACCTGCATGTCGAGGGGGAGTTCGCCGACCTCGTCGAGGAACAGCGTGCCGCCGTTGGCCTCGACGAACTTGCCGGCATGGTTGTCGGTGGCGCCGGTGAACGATCCCTTGGCGTGACCGAACAGGATCGATTCCACCAGGTTTTCCGGGATGGCGCCGCAATTCACGGTGACGAACGGCCGGCCGGCGCGATCGGACGCGCCTTGAATGGCGCGCGCCAGCAGTTCCTTGCCGACGCCGCTTTCGCCGGTGATGAGCACCGGAATGTTGGATCCTGCCGCGCGCTTACCCATCCGCACCACCGGCTGCATCGCCGGCGCATTGGCGACCATGTCGTCGAATGAGAGCTGACCGGCGGCGCGCTTCTTCATGCGGCCGACTTCGGTCTTCAGATTGGTCATCTCGAGCGCGTTGCGGATCGAGACGAGAATACGTTCGGGGCTGGCGGGCTTCACGAAGAAGTCGCTTGCGCCTGCCTGCATGGCTTGCACGACAGTGTCGATGCCGCCCGAAGCAGTGAGCACGATACATGGCAGATCGCCGCGCCGCAGGCGGATTTCCTTCAGCGCCTCCTGACCCGACATGCCCGGCATCACGAGATCCAGCATGACGACGTCGATGTCCGCATGCGCGTCCACCGCGTCAACCGCCTGCTGGCCATTCTCAGCCGTGCGTGTCGAGAAGCCATTGCGCTCTACGGCCGCCTGCAACAGGCGCCGCTGCGCCGGATCGTCATCGACGATCAGGATCGTCTTGCCCATGTCCCACCACTTTTATTGACGCGTTTCATCTGCCGGAAACGCTGTTCTGGGTCGAACCTACGCAGTGGAGGTTCAAGTCGCGTTAAAATGGCACACTGAAATGCGATTTTCGTAAGCGGATGGTGTAGTTATCTAAACTTGATGTTGACCATGTCCGCACGCCTATGAGCGATACGCCCGACCCCGAGCGCAATCGTCTGTCAGCGCGCATCGGCCGCGTGGCGCGCGTCGGCGCGAACATGTCGGGCGCGGTGGGAGCGCGGGTGATGGGCGCCGATCAGGCGGCGCTGGCGCGGACCGTGCGCCAGGCTCTGGGCCGCTCCAAGGGTCCGCTGATGAAAGTGGCTCAGCTGCTTTCGACGATCCCTGACCTCCTGCCGCAGGCCTACGCCGAAGAATTTCGCAAGCTGCAGGCGCAGGCGCCGGCAATGGGCTGGCCGTTCGTGCAACGCCGTATGCGCGCCGAACTCGGTGAAGGCTGGGAAACCAAGTTTGCCAGCTTCGAGCGCGAAGCCGCCGCGGCCGCCTCGTTGGGACAAGTGCACCGCGCTGTCGCCCACGATGGGCGTGGGCTCGCCTGCAAGCTTCAATACCCCGACATGGCGAGCGCCGTGGAAGCCGATCTCGGCCAGCTCCGCACCCTGCTCAACCTGTTCAAGAGCATGGATGGCACGATCGATTCCTCCGAAGCGATCATCGAAGTCGGCGAACGGCTCCGCGAGGAATTGGACTATGTGCGCGAGCTGAAGCATATGCGCCTGTTCGCGCTGATGCTTCAGGGCGAAGCGCGGATCAGAACGCCTGAACCGCTCGAGGAACTCTCAACCAAACGCCTTCTCACCATGACCTGGCTCGAAGGCCGCGGGCTGATGAGCTGGCTCGATGAACCGCAGGAAACGCGCAACCGGATCGCGGAGCTGCTGTTCAAGGCCTGGTGGGGCCCGATGACGCACCACGGCGTCATCCACGGCGATCCGCACCTCGGCAATTACGCGCTGACCGACAACGCCGAACGACTGCATCTGCTGGACTTCGGTTGCGTCCGCATCTTCCCGCCGCGTTTCCTTGATGGTGTGGTCGGTCTCTATCGCGGGCTGAAGGCCAATGACATGGATCAGATCGCGCACGCCTACGAGACCTGGGGGTTCAAGAATCTAAGCACTGAGTTGATCGAAGCATTGACCCTGTGGGCGCGCTTCATCTACGGGCCCCTGCTCGACGATCGCATCCGCACCATCGCCGACGACGTGTCGCCGGCGGCGTATGGCCGTCGCGAGGCGTTCGAGGTGCGCAAGCGGCTGAAGTCGCTGGGTCCTGTGCTTGTGCCGCGAGAATTCGTGTTCATGGACCGCGCCGCCATCGGCCTCGGCGCGGCCTTCCTGCACCTGCGCGCGGAGTTGAATTACGGGCGCATGTTCGCGGAAAGCATCGCCGAATTTTCGGTGGAGGCGTTGGCGGCTCGGCAGGTCGAAGCGCTGGGGAGCGTCGGCCTCAGCTCATGAGCCGGAGGCCGGCGGTGTAGGCGGCCAGCGCAGCGACGATCGCGCTCTGCAGCATCACGCGATAAATCGCGCGCGACGAACCGCGCCACGAGGCCGTCAGCACCGCAAGACTAAGCACCGCGAACGCGGGCGCCACCCACAGCAGGCTCTGCAGCACAGGTACCATGACCAGGGGCCAGCACAGCATTGCAGCTCCGCTGATCGCCGCTGCGATCGTGCAAAGCCGGGCGTCGGCGGCCAAGCTTTCGCGCAAGGTCTGGCTGCCGAAATTGAGGGCGACCATCACCATCATCGAGCCGACCACGACGAGATCGATCGGCGGCTGGCGGCCAAGCGCGATCAGCGCCAAGAAGCCGGCGATCGTTCCGAGCGCCAAACCACCGCAGAGCAAGACGAACCGGTCCAAGAGGAAGAAGTCATTTTGCGCCGCAGCGACAGTGCGAACTGTCGGGCTAAGCTCCGCCGTACCGGCGCCGATTGTCGACACAAACGCCATAGAGCGCTCGTCCCTTAGTCAGGGCTTAGAACGAGGCTCCACCGATTCGGTTCCAGAGTGTGTTAACAGAAGCGGAAGGCGCAGGTGCGCCGAGCTCATCCGGAGGCAAGCGTGGAAGAGCAAGGACTGATCACCACGCTGGTTGCGGCGATCGTGCTTGCCTTCGTGTTCGGCTTCGTCGCCCAACGGCTCAAATTCTCCCCGGTGGTGGGCTACGTGCTCGCCGGCGTGGCAGTCGGCCCTCATTCGCCCGGTTTCGCCGCCGACATTCATCTGGCGCTGCAACTCTCGGAAGTCGGGGTCATCCTGCTGATGTTCGGCGTTGGCCTGAAAATCTCCGTCGATGACATCTGGGCGGTGCGCTGGATCAGCGTGCCGGGATCGGCGTTGCAGACCTTGTTGGTGGGCGCGCTAGGCGCTGGCGTGGGGGTGGCGTTCG
>JAFEDV010000002.1 GCA_018241475.1 Pseudomonadota bacterium
CGAGCATAAGCGCGTTTCAACCCGGTCGAATTGGACGGCGCCAATCCCGCATGTTTTTCGACGCAAGTGTTTGACTCTGGGCGGGCGCGGCTCGGATTTCTCCGCCGGATTGCCCGCGTGTGAATCGGCGTAAATGCGTCGGACGCCGCGCTCCGTGCTCCCCCGGATAGGGGGAGCTGTCAGCGCGGCACGCGCTGACTGAGGGGGCGGTGCTGATGTTTGCATGCGCCGGCGTCCACCCCTCCGTCGCGTGCTTGCGCACGCGCCACCTCCCCCTGGCGGGGGAGGACGAGGAAAGGCTGGCGCACAACTCTGTGCGTTGAAGCGCGCGGCGGCGTTGATCTGGAGCGCGTTGCATGGACGCTGACTTGTCCTTCTCCCCTTGTGGGAGAGGGAAAGCCGGTACGCTCAAGCTTCAGCGCGCGAACGCCGCACATCAATGCGTGTCGCTCGTTTGCGCTCCGATCAGCGGATCGCTCATGCTGGGCGCGCCGGTTTCGATGTGGCCGGCGAAGCGGCGCAGGAAGTCCGCGCCGCTTGTCACCTCTATGTCGTACCAGTCAGCGCTGGCTTGCGTCGGCCAGACCGAGCGCACGCTTTGGCCGGCCGGAACGGTGAGGCTCTCGCTGCGATCGCCATAGGCGCGCATGCGCACGCTCGCCGCGGCGGGGGCTGCGCCAGTGTTGCGAAGCGTGACGACGAGCGCTCGTTGCGCCGGATCGGCAATCGCCGTCGCTTCGAGCGCGCCGCCCGGGGCGCCGCGATAGCCACGCAGGAATCCGTTGGGTCCGAACACCGTGAGATCGTAGGCATCGACATTGGTCAGCAGCTCGTGGCGCAGCGTCTTGCCGGCCTCCACGGTGAAGAACCACGGCCCCGGCGTCCCGCGGGCCGCATAGACATTGAAGGCCGCGCCCGCCGCGCCGGTGTTGGCGAACGTGAGCGCCGCGCTCTTGCGCGCCGCATCGGTTTCACACTGCACCTGGAAGTCGTACGGCAAGGCGCGCGCCGGTCGCTGCCCGCGCTCCTGCGGCGCCACGCCTGGCACAGGCGGAACCACGGGGCGCGGAAGCGAGCGTGAGGCGTCAGCGGCGGCGATGTAGCCGCCGGTGTCAGGCAAGCGCGCGCCCGCCGCATCCGGGCTGCGAAAATCGAAAGCCGAGGTGAGATCGCCGCACACTGCGCGCCGCCACGGGCTGATGTTCGGTTCGGCGACGCCAAAGCGCCGTTCGAGGAAGCGAATCACCGAAGTGTGGTCGAACACCTGCGAATTGACGAAGCCGCCTTTGCTCCATGGCGAGATCGCCAGCATCGGCACGCGCGGCCCCAGCCCCACCGGCTCGCCGCCATAGTTCTCCCCTTCGACGCTCGCGGTCGAGGCGCCGAGCGCCGGGCCGAGCGCCGGCAGATAGGGCGGCATGTGATCGAAAAGGCCGTCGTTCTCGTCGTAGTTCAGCAGCAGCACGGTCTTCGACCAGATCTCCGGATTGTCGACGATCGCCGCCAGCAAACGCGCCGTCAGCGATTGACCGTAGCCCGGCCCGGCCGCCGGATGCTCGCACATGATGTAAGGCGCGACGATCCACGACACTTGCGGCAGCGTGCCTTCGCGCACGTCCTTCGCCAGCGCCGCCACCAGGTGCTCGCCGCGCGAATCGTGTGCATTCTCCTTGGTCGAGCCCTCGACCCAGCTGCGTCCGCGCTGCATCAGCGCTGCATCGGCGTGCGGACCGCGGAACGCCGCGAAATAGGCAAGCGCGTTGTCGCCGTAATTGTCGTATTCCTGATAGACTTTCCAGCTCACGCCCGCCGCCTGTAGACGCTCGGCGTAGGTACGCCAGGCGAGCGGCGAGAACATCGCATGATCGTTGCTAGGGTCGGAGGTCCAGTTCAGCTCGAGAAGCGCGTTGCGCACCGCCAGCGGCCCCTCGTAGCCCGCGCTCAGGCCGCTGGTGCCGGTGAACAGGAAATTCCGGTTTGGCGAGGTCGGTCCGAAAATCGAGCAATGATAGGCGTCGCAGATGGTGAAAGCGTCGGCGAGCGCGTAGTAGAACGGCAGGTCGTCGCGCGTGAAATAGCCCATGGTCATCGGCGTCTTCACGCGAATCCAGGCGTCGTGGTGCTTCCAGCGCTCGTGCGAGCCCTTCCAGCTGTGATCGAGGCTGCCGAGGTGGTCGGCGCGCGTCGTGTGCGTGTCGAGATGGAAAGGCGCCACGGCGGTTCCGTTCGGCGACGGCTGGCGAAACACGCTCTCGCCGCTCGGCAGCGTCAGCGGCCGCGGATCGCCGAAGCCGCGCACGCCGCGCAGCGACCCGAAATAGTGATCGAACGAGCGGTTCTCCTGCATCAGGATCACGACATGCTCGACATCGCGGAGCGTGCCGGTGCGAACATTGGCGGGTTGCGCGAGCGCTTTGGCGATGGTGGCGCCGAACGCCTCCGCGGCAAGCGCCGCGGCCCCGATCTGCAATACGGAGCGGCGAGACTTTTCCATGGCGATCCCCTGCGCGCGGCGGCGCCCGCAGGTTACGCCAGCTTTGCCGGATCGCTAGTGAGAACTGGAAATGACGTTACGTCGGCCAGCGCAGGCCAACGCGGCGGCGCTGCTGCAGCGTCTGTTCGGCGCGTTGCAGCGCGCGCAACGCCACCTCGGCCTGCTGCAGCGAATCCGTCGAGCGCAGCACGTCCATCGCCAGACGCAGGCGCGAGGCGCCCTCTTCCAGCTTGTCGCGCGCGCCCTCGCGTTCGCCCAGGGCGGTCAGCGCGCGGCCGATTTCCTGCTGCGCGGAGCCCCAGGCGATCGGGTCGGTCGTGCGGTCGACGCGGTCGAGATAGTGCTGGCGCGCATCGAGCGCCTTTTGCAGCCACTTGATGTGGCCGCCGCGCTCGCCGAGGCTGAGTGCGCCGGACGCGAAGTCGGAGAGGATATCGAGTTGCAGCCCGTCGCTCACCGAGTCCGGGCGCGCATCCACCATCTTGTCGAGCGCCTCGACGATCGGTTGCAGGCGCTCAGGCTTATAATCCTGCGGGCGATGCAGAACCGGGCGCGCCTTGCGCGCGAGCGCGAACGCCAGCGCACGCTGCACGATCTCGTCGGGCCTGCCCGTGCGCCATTGCAGCTGGATGTCCTGCACTTCGTGAACACGCCCATAGCCCGGCAACGTCATGATGCGCAGATCGAGCTTGCCGAGCAGATTGCGTTTGCCCCAAACGATCACGTCGGCGGCCGAACGCTCGAGTGCGTCCGCGGCTTCGACCGCAACGCGGCGGCGCGCCTCGGGAGGCCCGTTCGGCGCCAGCGTCTTCAGCCGCACCGGGAAGACATCGACCTGCACGTTCGGTTCGAACGAGAAGAGGCCGAAATTGTCCTCGACCGCTTCCTTCATCTCCTGGCGCAGCAACCCGCTGCCGCCGTCGATCTCGCCGATCAGCACCAGCGCGCGGTGATCCTTGTTTCGCCGCAGCGCCTGCGCGCGCAGCGCAATGCGCGCCGCGCTGGAGGCGCGGAACATGCCGGCGAGCACCCAGAAGATGGCGATCAGGACCGCCGCCAGCGCCATCGACATGAAGAACATGAAGACGTTCGGCGCCTGGACGAACATGGTCTGCAGCTCGCGCGGAAGCAGGCGCATAAGCTTGGACGCCACATCCGGCGCCAGCGCGGTTGCTTCTGCAATATTAACCATTTAGCCGTCGTGGTCCTTGGCCCGAGTCCTGACCCTTAGCCCGCCGTTCGGCGGCGCACAACGGGCCGCGGCGCCGGGATAGTGTCCTAAGACCGTGACCCTCGGATCAGGCGAAAAATGATGCAGTTCGGCCATTTCTCCAGCCTTGGCGCTGGTACACTCCCGGCATGTGGAAGGGATTCTGGCGGGCGACCAGTATTACGGCTGGGATTGCGGGGACCGGTCTAGTGTTTCTGGCTTCCGTGCCCCCGGCCCAAGCCGCATCAAATCTGTCTGCGTGGGCCGATATGTTAGGGCTCCATGCACTGGCGGATTTCGTCCGATCACCGTCATTCGACCGGCACGCCCAAGAAACGGCCTACGTATTGCTCACCTATGCCGTGATTGGTTTTCTGCTTGGCTCGTTTATGCGACATAGCGAGCGCGGTGTTCCCCCCGTTCCTCCAGTGCCGCCAGTACCACCGCCTGGATCGTGGCGCTAGGCGCCCCTGCCGGTCCAGGCTGTGCGCTCGACGATCTCCTCCAACGCCCAAACGCGATTGGTTACGCCCGCCGCCATCGCTGGCGTGACGCGCGTGGTTTGATGCAGGCGCGCGAAATTGTAGTGGCAGAAGTGCAGGCTCACCGCCGCCTTCAGGCCGGCCACTGTCTTGC
>JAFEDV010000300.1 GCA_018241475.1 Pseudomonadota bacterium
GGAATTGCAAACGCATTGGGATCGCGTTGCTGCTGCGATCGAGACCGAAGGGTTGGCTGAGAAGATCGGCGGCTTCGAGTTTCTTTTTTTGATTGCAGCGGATTGGTTTGCGTCGCGGGCGTGGAGGCACACAGTGTGGGAGGCGGGAATCGGCGGCCGATTGGATCCCACGCGCTTGATACGAGCCGAGAATGTGGCCCTGACCTCGCTCGATCTCGAGCACACCGAGTTGCTTGGGACAACATTGCTGGAAATCGGTCTGGAAAAGATCGATGCGGCGCCGCCCGGAGCGAATCTGTATGCAGGCGTGTGGAGCTCCGAACGCGTCGAACTTGCGCGCCGCTGCGCGCTCGTTGGGGTGCGGTATGTATCCTGCCCACCTGTTTATCCGGAGTTTCTTCCGCTGTTCGGCAGGCATCAAAACCAGAACGCTTCGCTGGCGATGCACATCGCCATGTCGCTCACCGGCCTTGAAGGGGAGATACTGGAGCCAAGGTTCGCACAAACGCGCTGGCCCGGTCGCTTGGAACTCATCGAGCGCGAACCGCTCGTCGTCATCGATGTCGGCCATACGCCGGCCGGCGTGCGCACGGCGTTGGATGGCTTCCAGGAAATGCGCGCCGCCCGCCGCGGCGTCCTCGTCTGCGGAGTCTCGCGGGACAAGAAAGCCGCCGAACTCATCGCGATCCTCGCGCCGGCCTTCGATGTCATTATCTGCGCCTCCGCAGCCCATAAAGGCGCGCCGGCCGCTGAGATCGCGGCGCTGGCGAACGCGGCCAACCCCACAGCGGAACTTACCATCGCCGAGTCCGTCGCCGATGCGCGGCGCCTGGCGCTTGCCAAGGCAAAGTCAGCCGAAACAGCGATTTACGTCGCCGGGAGCTTGTTCCTCGCCGTCGAATTCAAGGCGCTGCACGTGGGGCGCGACCCCGCGTCGCTGGCTTTCTTTTGACCCGCGCCTCCGGCTAGAACCGGGTGACGGGGACGTAATGCCAAGAACCTTGTTCGAGCACCTCTCGCCCGACACCGGGCCGAAGCGCATTCTTGCGCTCGACGGCGGCGGCGTGAAAGGCGTGCTCACACTGGGCATGCTCAAGCCGTTGGAGGCGGAGCTGCGACGCCGAGCCGGGGGCGGTTCGGACTTCCGGCTGGCGGACTATTACGACCTGATCGGCGGCACCTCGACCGGCGCCATCATTGCCGCGGCGCTTGCGCTCGGGCTCAGTGTCGATGAGATCGTCGAGTTCTACATGCACCTTGCGCCCGACGTGTTCGGACGCACTTCCGGCGATGGGGTCTTCCTGCAATCGAAATTCGACTCGCGTCGCCTTCGCCGCGCGCTCCAGGGCGTGCTGCACACCAAGACGCTTGGCACCGAGGATCTGCGCACCGGTCTTGCCATCCATGCCAAGCGCATTGACACAGGCTCCGCCTGGGTCGTCACCAATCACCCGCTCGGCGCCTTCTACGATCCGCCCGGCGACAGCGGCATCTTCCCGAACAAGCGCTATCGCCTCATCGATCTCGTGCTCGCGAGCGCCGCCGCGCCCACCTTTTTCGACGAGGTGGTGATCGATATCGAGTTCGACGACCGACGCCATTCGATCCAGCAAGGCTATTTCGTCGATGGCGCTGTCAGCGCCAACAACAATCCGAGCATCCAGCTGTTCCTGCTGGCGCTCGATCCCTCCTACAAATTCGGATGGAAATCGGGCGCGGAGAATCTGATGATGACGTCGTGCGGCACCGGCTCGCGGCGTCCGACCATCAACGGACACGCTTTCAGAGGTTTGCCGCCGGGCTTGCGTGGCGTCCATGCGCTGCGCGCCATGGTCTACGATACGCAAGTGCAGGGCGTGATGATGATGCAGGCGCTTTCCGAGCCTAAGCGGCCGTGGCGCATCAATTCGGAGATCGGCGACATGCGCGGCGTCTGCATAGGCGGGCAGGCGCTGTTGGATTATCAGCGCATGGATGTGTCGCTCGAAGGCAAGCCCAAGAATGTGAAGCTGGGCGATCCGCAGCCCCCGGCTGCGGCGCTCGAGCGCATCCTGGGCCGCGAACTCGCGCCGGACGTGCTCGACGCGCTCGACCGGATGGATAACGGCAAGAAGGAAAACCTCGATCTCTTGCTCGAACTCGGCGAAGGCGCCGGGCGCTCATTCGTGGACGAAACCTATCCCGATCCGGCCTTCGATCTGCCGGAATGGCGTCACTCGCAGAGCTAGGACCGTCTGCGGCTCAGGTTTGCAATTCCTTGACGGGACTTCGCTAGATTGGACGGTCGAGGCGAATTCTTAATGACGGCTAAGAAGACAGTCGAAGCGGCGGTGGAGTATTTCGCGGCGCACTCGCATGACGCGTGGCGCCGGCAATTCCACAAGGCCAACCCGAAGGAGCGCGCGCTCCCGCGCATGCGTCTGCGCGGCGGCAAGATGGTTGACATCAATCAACCGTGGAAGCGTCTCGATCCCAGAGCCAAGGCCGACAACAAGCTTGCGGCCTATGCGGCCTTCGCCGCCATCGAGAAATTTCCGAGCGATCGCGAAAAGGCCGCTGACTACGTCCACAAACAATGGATCAA
>JAFEDV010000301.1 GCA_018241475.1 Pseudomonadota bacterium
CCGATCTCCCAGTCGCCGCGCAGGCGCTGCGCCGCCGCCAACTCGTCGGCGGAGAACCAGGCGCATCCTGTCACGTCGCGAAGCGCGGCCAACTTGCGCAGTGCATCCGCATCGTGCCCGCGAACGTGACGGGCTACCCCTTCCGCGTCGATCGCCGTTCGCGACACGATGGGCCGATGCTGCGCTGCGTAAGCCTCGTCCGGCGCCGAAGCGGCCCGCGTCACGCGTGCGGCGCCCGCTGACGAGAGTACGAAGCAGTCGCCCTGCCCGGTGCAGCGCATGATCGCCCCAGTCGCCTCCAGCTCGCGCACCTGCGCCTGCGAGAGGCGCGCAAGCGGACGCCGGCGCCGATCGCCGCGTGCGAAAATCCCGAAGCCGCCGCTTGGCGCCGGCGCCAGGAGCGTTCCCTTGGTTTCCAGCTGCGACAAGATGCGTTCAATTCTCATGGCGCACCCTGCGCCGCGCCCAACGGGGCGCAACGGGCCATTGCCTCGAGCGATTCAATCCATCGGTCGAATTGCGGCTCATCGCGTCGATCCTCAATGCGATGACAAGCATGCGACACCGTCGAGCGGTCGCGCGCGAATGCAGACGCCACGCGCGCCAGGCTGATCTCGAATGCGATGTAGCAGAGATACATGGCCACTTGCCGCGCGAACGCCGTTTCCGGCGCACCCTTTTCGGCAGCCATGATGTCGGCCCCGGAAACGCCAAGCGCATAACCCACGATGTCCGCCGACAGACGCGCCTTGGCCGCGTCCTGAGCCCGTGATTTGCTCACGCCCATCCAACACACTCCATTTCAGGACCCGCTGCTACCCAAGCGCGAGCAGCATACACGCGGATCTTTGGTGTTGGATGCGTTTTTTCCTATTTTATGCTTTTTTTCCTAATTATGCACTTCACAAAAGCTAGCTCTAGGGCTAGCTTCTGGGTGGCGTGACAGGTCGGCGGCGGGCAATACCGGCTCTTGTTTTGGTCTGCAACCATCCCTAGAACAAAAAGGGTACGTGTCTTCGCGAATCTTCATATATTGTTTAGCAGCAACAGATAAGGGTGTTGCTGGGCAACACGAAACGGTGTGGCGTGACAATCCTTTTTACCTCCGGCCAGATGATGACTGCTCTTGGGCTTACCAAGCAGCAGTGGCGCACGTACCGCGCGGCTCTGCCGGAGTTGAACAAGGAGGCTGGGCGCGCGGCGTGCTTTGGCGCTGGCGATCTGCTCGCCGCCAGCGTGGCGCAAGCAGTGTGCGAAACGCTGGGTTGCCCACTTTCCAAACTCACGCCGCTTAGCGCGGCCATTTTCAAACTTTGTGATGAAACATCGTGGCCATACTTGGAGCGGTCTCACGCGGTGTTGGACATGCCAAGCGCGAAGGTCGCGCTCCTCACAGAAAGTGCGACGACACCAAGTATTTCAATCTGTGTAGCGCTTGATCCGTTGATTGTTCGTCTCCGTAAGGCGCTCCTCAACGTAGAGCCGGACCAACAGCCCAGCCTCGCCTTTCCCCCGGTCATGGTCGCGGGAGGCAGGCAATGAGCTTAGCGCTTGATCTTCTCGCCGCCGAGACGCGGAAACTTGGATACCGCGCCGACGCGGTTCGCAATAACTACGCATACAGCGACGTATGGGAGACGCCCGACGCCGCAGCGAGATCGATTGATCTTGCTGCATTCACGCAAACACCGCCATCGTATCGTTCCGCAGCTTTCGGCGTGATTGAAGGCGGAGCCAAAGACCCCGCCGTTGCCGTGAGTGAACATAGGGGCCTTGGCGCTCCTCTTATGTTTGTGATTGAGGGCGACGCGGTCTCGCTTTGGCAGGTTCTTGCAGATCGCTCTCCAAGACTGATCGAAAAGACAACACTCGAAAACATTCCCGCTCTTTTCAAAGCCAGAGCAGAACAGTGGGCGCCGGACGTCATTCATCGAGCAAAATCGCTGGGTCGACTTGATCGCGATTATCAGCTTGATTTCGTCGATGTCGGCCTGATTCCAGCAATCGAAGGTGAAATTCACCAGAAGCTTGATCGACTGCTTCAAGAAGCAATTCCAACACTTCCACGTCTGCGAGAGAGAGAGGCGCGCGAACTATTTCGTGGTGTCTTCAGACTGCTTGCCGCGAAAATCCTGATGGACCGGAATCATCCGCGCGCGTCGCGTTGGTCTACAGATAAAGTTAGCTCCGTATTGACGGGGATCGGCGACTATTATCGCCTGGGCTCGGATGAATATGCGTTGTCGCAGCGCACGCTCGGCGCTCTTGGCTACGCATGGGACATCATTTCGCGCGGTCTCAACGTCGCAAACATTTCAGCGGACGATCTGGCCTACGTGTATGAGAACACGCTGGTGACGCCTGAAGCGAGACGGGATTTCGGGACACACAGTACGCCACGACACGTGGCTGACTATATCGTTGGACGTCTCAAACTCTGGGAGTATGGCACGTCGCCGCCGACAGTATTTGAACCCTTCACCGGTGCTGGCGTCTTCTTAGTGTCAGCGCTCCGATACATGAGCGATGGGCTCCCACACGATTGGACCGATCAGCAGCGCCACCAATTGTTGGTTCGGCACATCAAAGGAGCTGAGATCGATCCATTTGCGTGCGAGGTCGCTAAACTATCTTTGATCCTGGCTGACTATCCGAATGCAAACGGCTGGAAGATTGAAGAGTCAGATCTGTTCTTGAACGCGTCGCTTGAGAAATCCATGAAAGCGGCGCGCATCATTCTGTGCAATCCGCCGTTCGAAAAGTTCACGCCAGCCGAACGTTCACGATACCCAGAGATCAGCGACGTAAGCGGATCAAAGGCCATTGCTGCCTTGGAAACCGCGATTAAAGCGCGTCCCAACGCGCTTGGGTTTGTCGTTCCGCGGACTCTGTTGGTTGAAAAAAGCTATCGCTCGCAACGCGCCGAGATCGAGAAACACTATTCAGAAATCGAGTTAGTGTCGGTGCCTGATCGCATCTTCAACGTCTCGAAATCAGAATGCGCATTACTAATTGCAAGAGATCGCCGCGAGCAAATCTCGTCTCGGGTCATTCGATCATCGGAAGTTGATGATGCCGACCTTGAGTCGTTTAAGCGCACTGGTCGCGTATCTAGGACGCGGCAAATCACGAGAGCTGAGTCAAGCGATGGCGAGTCGCTCTGGATTACGCGACTTCAAGCAGTGTGGTCCTATCTTGGCGACAATCCAAAAGTCGGCGAAACACTTAGAGGTCATTGGGGCATCCGCTGGCACGACGATCAATCGCGACATGTTCGTGATAAGCCCACTCGCGGTTTTTCGGAGGGACTTTTCAGCGCTGATGATCTGAATCAGTTTGTGCATGGTAAGCCGCGCTGGTTGGAGACTGTGCCCGACACAGTCTACGGCGCGGGCGATTTGCCGTGGGATGAGCCAAAGATTCTTTGTAACGCGATTAGAAAGAGCCGCAGGTCTTGGCGATTTGCGGCGGCCGTCGATCGTTCTGGTCTCGTTGCTTCGCAGCAA
>JAFEDV010000302.1 GCA_018241475.1 Pseudomonadota bacterium
CGCGCGACTTCATCGGCCGAAGGCGCGAACACCGCGTTGGCGGTGTCGATTTGGCTGGGGTGGATCAGGGTTTTGCCGTCGTAGCCGAATTCGAGGGCTTGGCGGCATTCAGTTTCAAAGCCGGCGCCATCGGCGATGTCGTTGAAGACGCCGTCGATTGCCGTGAGGCCTTCGGCGCGCGCGGCCATCACGGCGAGCGAGAGCGCGGCTTGGAAGGCGGCGCGGCCGGGCTTTTGTTGAGCGCGGGTTTCCTTGGAAAGATCGTTGAGGCCCATCACCAAGCAAGCGAGGCGCGTGCTGCGCGCGGCGGCGGCGATGTCGGCGAGATTGAGGATGGCGCGCGGGGTTTCGATGTTGGCCCAGAGCGTGGCGTCTTTTGATAAGCCGGCGGCGGTGAGCGCGGCGTCGAGTTCGGCGACTTGGGCGCCGCTTTCGATCTTCGGCGCGAGGATGCCGTCGGGGTTCGCCGCGCAAGCGGCGGCGATGTCGTCCCTACCCCACGGCGTGGACAAACCATTCACGCGCACGATGATTTCGCGCTTGCCGTAGCCGCCGCCTTTGACCGCAGCGATCACTTGCGCGCGCGCCTCTGCCTTGGCTTCGGGCGCGACGGAGTCTTCCAGATCGAAGATCAGCACGTCGGCGGCGAGCGTCCTGGCTTTCTCCAGCGCTTTAGGATTGGCCCCTGGCATATAGAGGCATGAACGGCGCGGGCGCGCGGAATTCATCTCTTGCTCGCAAACCAAACGCAGGCGACCATCGCCCACGTCATGCTTGAACCTAGCCGCACGAAGACGATTCTGTCGATGCAAAGCCAAGTGGTTGGCGCGCGCGTCGGCAATTCGGCAGCGGCGTTCGCGATGGAGCGGCTGGGCGTGCGGGTGTTGCAGCTGCCGACCACGCTGTTGGGGCGCCGTCCCGATCATGGTCCGCCGGGCGGCGGGCCGATCCCCGCGGAAACCTTGAGTTCGCTGATCGAGGGATTGGCTGATGACGGTGTGTTCGGC
>JAFEDV010000303.1 GCA_018241475.1 Pseudomonadota bacterium
CAACAAAGAGGGAGGCGGGGTTGAGGTCCCGCTTCCCTCTTCGGGTGTGTGTGCTGGCGTAAGCTTGGCTACTCCGCCGCGTGCGCCACCGCCGCGGCGGGGGTGGCCCGCGCGCCTCGCGGCGCGGCGAGCGCGAGCAGGGCCGCAACAATCATCGTCGCCAGCAAGGTCACGACGATCACAGCGCCCGTCGGCAGGTCGAAGAGGGACGAAGCGACCAAGCCCAATACATAGCCGACTATGCCGACCGCATAACCGACTGCTAGCCGCAAGGGCTCAGCGAAGCGCTTGGCGGCGAGTGCGGGAACGATCAGGCTCGCGAAGACGAGATAGATGCCAACGAGTTGCACCGATTGCGTCACCACCAGCGCGAACAGAATGTAGAAGCCAATCTGTCCGAGCCATTTGCGCATAGTGAACCAGACCAGCAACGCCGCGGCATAGAGCGCGGCGATGGGGATGAGCTGTTGCGGTTGCACCCAAAGGATTTGTCCGACCAGCAAATCCTTCAAATGTTCGCCGCCTTGCGGATTGTTGGCCAGGATCAGCAGCTCAACGCAGGCCGCGACCACGAACAACACGCCGATCAAGGCCTCTTGCACTTCTGGCCAGATCTTTTCTGTCCAAGTGAGTACAAGCGCGCCGATCAGTGCTGCTCCTACTGCGGCGGCTTGCACGCGCCAGCCCTCCGCCTCGAAGCCCAGCGCGCTGGCGGCGGTGACGCCCAGACCCGCCACCTGCGCGATGGCTAGATCGATAAACACGATGCCGCGGTTCAGCACTTGCTGGCCGAGCGGCACGTGCGTGGCGAGCACGAGCATCCCGGCCAAGAAGGCAGGGAAGAGGATGCTCAGTTCGAGGTTTCCTAGATTCATTGTCCTATCCCCGAGAGGAGCTTCGTGATGGTGTCGTCGTAGAGCGTGAAGAGGTTGGTCGCCTGCGGATCGCCGCCGATCGTGAAGGGCAGCATGACCGCCGGGATGTGCGCGCGCTGAGAGATGAAGTCGGATGGGCGACTGTCCTCATAAGCGGAGCGAATGACAAAGCGCGCTGGTCGCGTCTGGATAGTCTGAAGGACTTGGGCCAGATAACCGCTTGACGGCGGCACGCCGACGCGCGGCTCAAGCGGCATAATCTCGGTTAAGCCGAGCCAGCTCTCCATGTATGGCCAAGAGCGGTGCTGGACGAGAATGGCAACGCCACGCAATGGCGCGGCGCGTTGTGTCCAGCGTTGCAACGCCGCATTCCAACGGCGCTCGAAGTCCTGCTGCCTTGCCGTGTAGGTGGCGGCGTTGCCGGGATCGAGCTGGGCAAAGCGCACCGCCATGGCGCGCGAAACGGGGATCATGTTGCGCGGATCGGTCTGGATATGCGGATTGCCCATGGCGTGAATGTCGCCCTGGGCACGATCCACGTTTTCGGGCCGCTCGACCAAACGCACGGCGCTTGTCGCGTCGAACGCGCCTGGACGACCGGGTTGCAAGTTTTGGTTGCCAGACTGCTGTATGATGACCGGCAGCCAGCCGATCTCGAGCTCTGCGCCGGTGCAGACGCGCACATTTGCCGTGCGCGCGCGCGCGATGAGACTCGGGCGCGCCTGCACTTGGTGCGGATCCTGGCCGCCAGTGGTGGCGTTGTAGACGTTGACCTTGTTGCCGCCGATTTCGGTGGCGAGCGCGCCCCATTCGGGTTCGCACGCGAACACATTCAAGTTGGCGCTGGCGGGGGTTGCGAAAGCGGCAGCGCTAAAGAGCGCAGCGGCGGCGATGAATATGCGTTTCATTGGAGGAGTCCTTTAATAGCGGTGTGCGCCATGCATGCCGTAGATCGCGGTGTACTGCATGGTGACGATGTCGTTGGGGTTGAAGCCGGATTCGTCGTGCGAGTACTGCAGCCTCAGCCTCGAGAACTCGCTTGGATCCCATTCGATAAGCGCGGTTGCGGTGTAGGGATTGATCCCGAGATCGTCGAGCGCTGAACCCGCGAGCAGCGGGCCGGGATCGTCGCTATGGAGCGCGGCGTAGCGAAGCCCGACGCGCCAACGCGGCATGAATTGGTAGATGCCCTGCACATACCAACCGAAGCGATTCTGATCGACCGGAATGCCATTCAGCGTTCCGTTCTCGTTGCCGAAGAAGAGTTCGCCGTTGGCGGTGAAGTTTTGATTCAACCGGTTGCCGCCTGGCGCCCACTTGTACGTCAAGCTGCCGATAACGAGATCATCGTGGCCGTTGAACACATCGCCGTCGCTCACGCGATCGGCGGCTTGCGTGTGCAAGTAAGAGACCGACGCCAGATACGAATTGCTGACATCGATGTCGTTGCCGGTGCGCACCCAGGCTGCGTACGAACCAATGCCGTTGTTGCGCGCGCCTGCTGCAGGATACGCCGCGCCGCGCATCGCCTCGACGCCGAAGAGCAAGAACTGGTCGGTCGGGGCAAGCCACGTGAGTTGAACGCCGTCGTCGCCAAGCTGTGAGCCGAGGAAGGCGCGATAGGGCAGGGCTGCGTCTGAGAACGCCCAATTATGGGCGTGGGTCTCATTGGCGTAGCCAATGCCGGAAAAGAAGCGTCCGGCGGTGAGCGTGAGGCCGCCAGGCATGCTCGTCGTCTGGATGTAGGCTTCTTCGACATTGGCGGCGCCTTCGTTGTCCAGCGCGACCACAAGGAAACCGTAGAAATACGGATCGATGTTGGATGACATGCCGAATTCGGATTCGCCCAGCGAAAAGCCGCGCGGAGGATGTTCGATGTCGCCGCCGGAGGCGATCCCCGCGATGCGCTCCGACCCCGTGTCGCGGTTGGCGGCGGTGAGGAAGCCGTTGAGAACCACAGACATTGCGGGATTGTAGAGGCTTTGCGAGGTCTGGCCTCCGGCTGGAGCCGAGGCGTTTGCATAGACGTCATTCGCAGCGGGTGTTGTCGTCGGCGCGGTCGCTTGATCGGCGGTGGCCGTTTGGTCGCTTGGCGTTGTCGTCGTTGCTGCAGTTTGATCGGGCGGTGCGGCGCTAGCCTGAACGCCTTCCGCCGCCTCGGCGCGTGCCAGGCGCGCTTCGAGGTCGGCGATGCGCGCTTCGTATTCCTGCCGCAGCGCCTCCATGTCGTGCCGCAGCGCCGTAATGTCCTCCGTGTTCTGAGCCGATGCGCTTTGCGCTGGCGCCGTTTGTGCGTGCGCCCCCGTTGCTCCGAGCAGCGTGGCGGCCGCAAAGGCGCCGGCTGCATAACGTGATATGTCCACATCTTCCTCCATCTGATCCCGGCGATCGGCGCACAAACGCCCATCGCATCGCGAAACGCGGATGAGCGCGTCTCAAAACGAGTTGCGTTTAATCAGACGGCTTGAGGCGGCGCCCGGCTTTGCCAATTGTGCGAACGCGCAGGTTCGACGGGGGCAGAATGTGCGATCGGCGCCGAAGCGATGAAGTTGCGTTCGATCAGCGTCAGGGTTGGCGAGTCTGAAAGAGCGAATGCTCCCGCCGCCGCCATGGCTTGGCAGATGACGCAGACGGTCTGCGTGTTGTGGCTCGGCTGTGTGATTTCAGCCGCGAAGTGCGCTGTCTCGGCTGTCACCGGCGCGTAGGCGACATCGACGTGCGGCTGAATGACGAGGCACTGGATAGCCAGCGCCAGCACGGCGAGCCACGCCCTCATGACCGGAGCGCGCCGCGGTGCAGCCAAGGCGAGGGATCTTTGATCCGTCAAAGCGGCGCCATGCTAAGGGCGGTTGGCGCTATTGTATAGCGCAGGAGAAGGTTCGCGCGCAGGGCGCGGCCAAAATGCGACGGAGAGGCGAGCCCCTGCGGCAGACGGCTTCAGAGCCGCACCAGCGAACGCGAGAAACCATCGGGACTCCAGTCCTCGCTGCCGACGCCATGATGGACGATGAAGAGCCCGTTCGGGTCGTACTTACGTTTCGCCCGTGCAAGGCGTGGATAATTGGAACCCCAAGACGCCTCTCGCCAATTGCGATTGAAGTAATCGCTCTCCGCAACATACGAGCCGCCGTTCGGCGCAACCGTGCGGATCGCCGCGGCGGCGCGCGCGACCGCGGCGGCGTCGGCGCGCGCGCGACGATCGTCGTATGGGAACCCGGGAATATGCAGATATGGCGGCGGCCCGCCGGTGGCGACGATCGCCAGGCCGAATGCATCGAGCGAGTCAGGATTCATCGCGGTGTTGCGCGCGTCGGTGAGCACATCGGCAGGCGCGCCGGCCAGACCCTTGTTGAAGTGAATCCCAACATCCATGGCCCGGCTCGCGGTGAAGAGCGCTTGCGCGAGCTGATCGCGTCCCGCGCCACGCAGCAGCGATTGCGACAGCCAGACCGAATCGTAGCCGTACAGGAACATGCTGACCTGATCTCCATCGCCGCTCCACCAGGCATTGTGCGCGGGAGCGCCGGGACGCGGATCGAAGTGCATCGAGTCGCCATGCGTGCGGCGATACTCGGTGTCCCACCACAGCCGGGCCGGGCGACAACCAACAAGAATTTCATCGGCACTACTAAGATCCTGCGGAGAGGCGGCGATCCAAGCGAGGAATGGCGCCCAAACCGCCTTCGCTTCCGCATCGCTTAAGCCCTGACTTACGATCGAGAGTTCAAGCGTGTTGTCGGGGTTGATCGAGACGTGTTCACCCCAGTGGGGATTGAACAAACTCTCGGTGTAGAAGCGCATGAATTGCGCGATCAGACTTTGAAATGCGGCGTCAGAGCTGGCTTTGACCTTGCCAACTGCCCACCCGAAATTCTCCGGCAGATCATGCGTTTTCACCGTCACGCGCGTGATGACGCCGAAGCTGCCGCCGCCGCCGCCTTTAATTGCCCAGAAGAGGTCGGGGTGACGCCGTTCGCTGCACAGGCGCACGCCGCCGTCAGCGCAGACGATCTCGGCTTCGAGCAGATTGCTTGCGGCCGTCCCGAACCGCTTCGAGAGCGAGCCGAAGCCGCCGCTCTGGATGTGGCCCGCAACACCGACCGTGGTGCAGCCGCCGCCTTGCACGTAGCGTCCGCCCTGCGTGGTGACGACGTCGTAGGCGTCCATCCACAATGCGCCGGCTTCGATCGTCACCGCCGGCCCGCGATAGCCGCCGCCGGCGGGCACGAAGTGTTCGTGCATCAGGACGCGTCGCATCGGATGGGTCCAGATCAGAAGCGAGTCCGGCGCGTTGGATGTGCCCTGATAGGAATGGCCGCCGCCCTTTACGGTGACGCGCAGATTGTGCCGCCGCGCGAAATTGATCGCCGCGACGACGTCTGCGGTGTGACGGGCCGCAACCGCGTAGGGGCTGACGGCAGGCTGCCACGCATCGAGCCAGCCAGACACCTGCGTGCCGCCCGCCTGATCGCTGATGTAAAACGGATTGCGAAGTTCCGGCAGAATGCTGGCGCAGGCTTCGCCGGAAGGATCGGCGCCGCACGCGCCGTAGAGGGAACTTGGCCGGATAAGGGCGCCGCCGACGAGATGGTCCAGGTTGCGCCATTGCGATTGCGTCGGCCAGGTCGCATCGCCCGGTCGCACGCGGCGCAGCGGTGTGATCTCAGCAGCGTCTGCGAACGGCGCTCCGGCCATCAGCGACGTCGCGGCCAGTCCCTGCAAGAGATCCCGTCTGCGCATATCCGCGTCCTCCTGGCGCTCTCATAGCGCAAATCGGCTTTGTCGCGATGGGACTCGTCCGTTCCTTCCCCGTTCCGCCTGCGGCCATCGGAACTTTGACTCGCGCGCAACGGGGGTGAAACTGCGCCGACACCATGTTGGAGGGGACGATGCGAGTATGGCTGATTGCGGCGGCGGCGGCGCTGGCGGCGTGCACGACGACGGCGTCCGCGCCCGCACCCCATATCGACACCGCGGCTGTCGCGGCGTTTTCGCACCCATCGCTTTCGGCGGATTCGCTTGTAGGGCACGTCAATGTTCTGGCGTCGGATGCCTTTGAAGGGCGCGCGCCGGGCACGCACGGCGAACAACTGACGCTTGCCTACATCGAGCGCGCCTATACCGCGATAGGCCTGCAGCCGGGCGTCGCCAACGCCGACGGCTCGCGAAGCTTCCTGCAGGAGGTGCCGTTGACCGGCGCGCTGGTCGACAATTCCCCCAGCTTCACGGTCTCGGGCCCGGACGGCTCACACGCGTATGGCTTCGGCAATCAATTTGTCGGCTGGACCAAGCGCGTGCAGGAGAACACATCGATCGAAAACGCGCCGCTCGTATTCGTGGGTTACGGCATCGTCGCGCCGCAGCTACATTGGAACGATTATGCCGGCGTCGACATGCACGGCAAGATCGCCGTCATTCTGATCAACGATCCGGACTTCGAAACCGGCGACGACCGTGGCTTCGGCGGCCGCGCCATGACCTATTACGGCCGCTGGACCTACAAGTATGAGGAAGCGGCGCGGCAGGGCGCGGCGGGCGCGATCATCATCCACGAAACGGCGCCGGCGGCATATCCGTGGTCGGTTGTGCAATCCTCGAACACGACACAGCAATTCGATGTCGTGCACGAGGACAACGGCATGAATCGTGTGCAGGTCGAGGGCTGGGTGACTAATGATGTCGGCCGCGAAATCCTGCGTCGCGCCGGATTCGATTACGACGCGCTCAAGCATCGCGCCCAAACGCCGGGTTTCACACCTATTGCGCTAGGTTCGCTCCGCGGGTCGGTGACGCTGCATACGCAGATACAGCACACGCACTCGTACAATGTCGTAGGTGTCTTGCCGGGCTCGCGGGCGCCTAACGAGGCGGTGATCTACACCGCGCACTGGGATCACCTCGGCCGCTGCACCCCGGTCAACGGCGACAACATCTGCAATGGCGCGCTCGACAACGCGACGGGCGTGTCGGGCCTCATCGAGCTGGCGCGCCACTTCAGAGAAAACGGCCTTGCGCGCCGCTCGCTGGCTTTCATTGCGGTGACGGGCGAAGAGAAGGGGCTGCTCGGCTCCAGCTATTACGCGGATCATCCGACGTTCACGCCCGGCAATATCGTCGCCAACATCAACATGGACGGCCTGAGCATCTATGGTCCGGCGCGCAATCTAACTATCATCGGGTACGGCAAATCGGAGATGGAC
>JAFEDV010000304.1 GCA_018241475.1 Pseudomonadota bacterium
CACGAGCGCGTAATACAACGCCACCAGCGGATAGTCCGGCACAACGTTGGCCATCCAGCAGATCGCCACAAGGCTCACCACGCCCACCAGCAAGCCGCGCGCAGCAGCACCAAGAATGAACGCGATCGTCAATTCCAGCGCCGACAAAGGCGGCATCAGGAAGTCGACCGCATTGCCCTGCACTTTCGCAATGACGATCGACGAAGACGAATTCTGGAACGCGTTCGACAGGATCGACATCATCACCAGACCCGCAGCCAAGCCGTCGGCATAATGATGCGTCGTGCCCGGCCAGAAGCCGGTGCGGATCAGGCTGAACACCATCATGAACAGCAGCGTCTGCACGAGCGGCGCAAACACTGTCTGCGCCCCCACTTTCATGAAGCGCTTGATCTCGCGTGCGATCAGCGTCCGCAGTCCAAGCCAATTCACTGCGCCGTAGTGGCGCGAAGACAACGCAATCGAAGCGGAAACCCCGGTGTCCATAACGAGAACAGCGCCTTTCATAAATTGTTAACGCTTTGACGCGCGGGATTGGTGGGCAAGCGAGCTAAGCGTCGGTTTCGACCGAGATTACTGTCTCGACGAGCCGATGAAGAGCCCCTTGGCAAGCTGTGAGTGATTCCCCAGTTACGGTGGATAAACACATCATGTGGGATATCCCCAAGTCGAAGGACCGCTATCGGTTGACATTCTTTAGCCAGAAGGGCGAAGGTTGGCCCGTCGCAAAACTGAAATGTTTTGCGGTTCCCCGCCGAGAGGCGGGCCAGGGCAAAGGGGCTTGCAATGGGTTGGACGGATGAGCGCGTAGCGCTGCTGCGAAAGTTATGGACCGAAGGACTTTCGGCCAGTCAGATCGCCAAGCAATTGGGCGGGGTCACCCGCAATGCCGTCATCGGCAAGGTGCACCGCCTGGGCTTGGCCGGTCGCGCCACGCCGTCGCGCCCGGCCAAGCGCCCGGTGCGCGCCTCACGGCCGCGCATTATCGGCCCGTCGGCGCCGCGTCTGCGGATGCCGTCGCTGCAGCCGAGCGTCGTCATCCCGCATCTTGAGCCGCTCAAGGGCGAAGACGGCCGGGCCGCCAATGTCCTCACCATCAATGAGAGCATGTGCAAATTCCCGATCGGCGATCCCACCGATCCCGATTTCGCATTCTGTGGCCGAGCCGCGGTCGGCAGCCCGTACTGCGCCGATCACGCGCGTCTCGCCTACCAGCCGAGCCAGGCCAAGAAGCGTCGCGCTGCGGGCGAGCCTGACGAACTCCGTCGCATGCTGCGTCTGGCCGCGCTCTAGAGCGGGCTCTCCCTCGAACTGAAACGCCGCGGCGAACGGGCCGCGGCGTTTTTGTTTGCGCGCAAGCGCTTGTCATATGAACGCGCCCGTCGCGACACTCATCTCCTGCATGAGCTGCGAGACGGCACTCGTTCGGACGGCGGAAGAGGGCGGCGCCTTGGACGTGCGGCGCGAACTCGCTGCGCTTCACCCCAAGGCCTGGGCGTGGGCCGCCGCGTGCTGCCGCGGCGACCGCCAAG
>JAFEDV010000305.1 GCA_018241475.1 Pseudomonadota bacterium
GAGGCGACACGGAACGCTACCGGCTGATCGCGTGGTGCATCATGCCTAATCATGTTCATGTCATCGCAGAGCAGATCGAAGGCCATCGGTTAGGTGACATCGTTCAGGGCTGGAAGTCGACTGCGGCGCATCTGATCAACCCAATCTTGCAGCGGCGTGGCCGCTTGTGGCGGCGCGAATATTTCGATCGCTTCATGCGTGATGACGATCATCTTCAAGCGAGCATCTATTACGTCGAACAGAATCCCGTGAAAGCAAAGCTCAGCGACGACGCGGCGCAATGGCGATGGTCCTCAGCTTGGCGCAGGCAAACCGCCGGCGAGGACGCCGGCGGTCCAAGTGTGACTGCGCTATGATTGCCAAGCCCGCCGATGCGCTTACGCAACACTGGACCGACCGGTTACCGGCGGCGTGGAAGCCGTATGCGCAACTTTCGCGGCTGGACCGGCCGATTGGCTGGCAATTGCTGCTGCTGCCCTGCTGGATGGGGCTGGCGGTGGCGCGCACCTGGGGCGGCTTGCAGCCGATCGATGTGACCTACGCGGCGGCGTTCTTGCTGGGCGCGATCGCCATGCGCGGCGCGGGCTGCACCTACAACGACATCCTGGACCGCGACATCGACGCCAAGGTCGAGCGCACGCGGCGACGACCGCTGCCGTCCGGCGCGGTGTCGCTGAAGGCGGCGTGGGCCTGGCTGCTGGCGCAGTGCCTGATCGGGCTGGCGGCGCTCTTGGTGTTTCCCCGCTTCGCGCAAGTGGTGGCGATCGGCGCGCTGCCGCTGGTGGCGCTCTATCCGCTGATGAAGCGCATCACCTGGTGGCCGCAGGCGTGGCTCGGCATCGTGTTTTCATGGGGCGCGCTGGTTGGGGGCGCCGCGACCACATCGAACTTCTGGTCGCTGCCGCTGGAATCGTTGGCGCTTTACGCCGGCTGCATCGCCTGGACCATTGGCTACGACACCATCTACGCGCTACAGGATCGGGAGGACGACGCGCTGATCGGCGTTAAGTCGACGGCGCGTCTGTTCGGCAAACGCTGGCGCTTGTTCACCAGCCTCTTCTATGTGTTGGCGCTGAGCGGCTGGATGAGCGCGGCGGTGCTGGCGGGCGCGAGCTGGCCGACCTTCCTGTTCATCGGCGCGGTCGGGGTGCTGATGATCCGCCCGATGCTGCGCTCCATCGACGACCGCAATGCGATGAGCGCGCTCGCGGCTTTCAAGATGAATGCATGGATCGGCCTCGCCATCGTGGCGGCGATGGCGCTGATGCCGCTGGCGGAATTGCTGCGGCCGGAATTGGGAGCGCACGGTGGGTGAAGCCGAAGCCAATCTCGCACGCGTCTGCAAGCGCTTTGCCGGCGTCGTCGACAAGCACGAACCCTACCCCACCAAGTTCGAGCGCATGCGCGATCCGTTTCGCGTGCTTGTCCGCGCCGTGACGTTCCAGCAGCTCTCCGGCAAAGCGGCGGCGACCATCCATGGGCGCCTGCTCGCCTTATTTGAGGACAAGGAACATCCCGATCCCGAAGACATTCTGGCGACCGAGGACTCGAAGCTCCGCACCGCCGGCCTGTCGCGCCAGAAGATCGCCGCCATTCGCGACATTTCGCAAAAGCGCATCGAAGGCGTCATCCCCGAGGCGAAGGCGCTGCATAAACTGAGCGACGACGAGATCATCGAACGGTTGACCGCGGCGCGCGGCGTCGGGCGCTGGACAGTCGAGATGTATTTGATCTTCACGCTGGGACGGCCGGATGTGCTGCCGGTCGACGATCTCGGCGTGCGCAAAGGCGCCGAGAAATTGTATCGGCGCAGCTTCACGCCGAAGCAGCTCGCCGCCTACGGCGAACGCTGGGCCCCGCATCGCAGCGCCGCCGCCTGGCATCTGTGGCGCATCGCCGACACGCTGACGCCGGATCGGTCGCCCTCGAAGAAGGCGAAGGCAGCGGTGGCGAAGAAGAAACCCCCGCGCAAGCCGATCGCCAAGAAGAAAAGCAAATCGAAACGCGCATCGCGCAAATCCTAGAGTCATTCCGGGCGAGCGGAGCGAGACCCGGAACCCAGAAATCATAGAGCACGGAATGCTGCCCCTGGGTTCCGGATGACGCTTCGCGTCTCCGGAATGACTCTAAGCATGGTCGTGTGCTTGCTTTGAATCGGTTGGAGCTTGCATGCGATCCTTCTTGCCATAGTCGCGCACGACGCCGGCAATTCGGAGGCGATAGTCTTCGAATATGCGTGCGCGGCCTTTGGCTTGGGCGGCGCGGTGCTGCTCCATCGTGCGCCATGCCGCCACCGCCTCTTCGTCGCGCCAGAATGACAGCGAGAGCAGTTTGCCCGGCTCGGACAGGCTTTCGAAGCGTTCGATCGAGATGAAGCCGTCGCTGCTATCGAGCAGCGGACGCAGTTCTGCGGCGATGGCGAGATATTCCTCGCGCTCCCCGACGCCGGGCTTGGCTTCGAAGATCACCGCGATCATGGGCGCACCAGCTTGGCGTGCGGGGCGCTGGCGAGCTTGAGGAATATGCGGTCTTCGCGCTTGATGAATTGTTCGCGCTTGGCGAATTCGTAATTGGCTTTGCCAGCATCGCTGGCGGCGAGGCGCTTGCGATAGGCTTCGTAGGCGGCGAGGTCCTCGATGTCGTAGACCGCGTAGGCGGTGGTGAGCGAGCCTTCATAAGGCGCATAATAACCGATGAGATCGGCGCCGTTGGCGGGAATCGCCTGACCCCAAGCGCGCGCATAGTCCTCGAACTTGTCGCGCTTGAACGGATCGATTTCGTAGCGAATGAAGCAGGTGATCATCTGAGCTCCTCATTGGTGACACGCACCCACAGCTCTCCGTCCGTCGCGGCGCGGCCGCGCTGTTGGGTGTGTGTCGCCATTAGCTCTAGCGATTGCGCGGCGCAGATGGTTCGATTAATCTCGTACTATGCAAAGCGGACCGAGCATCGCCCACATCGCCGCCGCCATCGGCGATCCCGCGCGCGCCAACATGTTGACGGCGTTGACCGGTGGGACTGCGCTCACCGCAAGCGAACTGGCGCTCGAGGCGGGCGTGGCGAAACAGACGGCGAGTTCGCACCTGGCGCGGCTCAGCGATGCGGGGCTGGTCGCGGTCGAGAAACAGGGGCGGCATCATTACTATCGCCTCGCCGATGCGGAGGTGGCGCGGCTCTTGGAAAATCTGATGGGCGTGGCGGCGCGCAGGGCGCCGGCGCGGGTGCGCCCGGGACCGAAGGAGCCGGCGCTGCGGCATGCACGGGTTTGCTACGATCATTTGGCGGGCGATCTGGGTGTGGCGCTGCTCGATGGGCTGATCGAGGCAAAGTGGATCAAGGCTGACGATGCGGGACTGGCGCCGACCAGGCTCGGGGTCGAAAAGCTCGGCGCCTTTGGTGTCGACATTACGGAACTTCGCGGCCTGAAACGGCCGCTCTGCCGCGCATGCCTGGATTGGAGCGTGCGTCGCAATCATTTGGCGGGTGCGCTGGGCGCGGCGCTCCTTACGCAAATCTACGCGCGCGGCTGGGCGCGGCGGCGGCGGCAGAGCCGAGTGGTGGAATTTTCGCCAACCGGCGAGAGCGCGTTGAAGCGCGCGCTGCCGCTGGCGCGTTAGCCCGCCTTTGGCGCATCGCGAGTGTTGATGCCGAGCACAGTGTAGAGCGGGCAGAATCCGATCAGGCCCGTCGCGAGCGGAATGATGCCGAGATAGCCCCACGGCGTTTGCGGGCCGATGAACACGAGCGAGAGCAGCCCCGCCCCTACGACAACGCGTAGAATCCGATCCAAGACACCTTCGTTGATCTTCATGGCGGCCTCCATGAACGGACTCATCGCCCGCTGCCGGAACGTCCGCTTTGATCGTGATCAGTTTCCATCTCCGTGCTATATTTGACTTTATGCCAGCCGTCGCCCGCATCGATCCGAGGGACGTGTTCACCGCCGCGGAATGGGCGCCGCTGGCCAGGCGCTCGTCGTGGCGCGGGCTGGCCCTGGTGGCGGGCGCCTGGGGACTGATCGCAGCGGCGGCGGCGATGTTCGTCATCTGGCCCAATCCGCTGACTTATGTGCTGGCCGTCATGATCATCGGTGCGCGGCAATTGGGGTTGGCGATCCTGATGCATGACGCCGCGCACGGGGCGCTGCACTCGAACGCCAAGGTCAACGACTGGGTCGGCGAGTGGCTGTGTGCGGCGCCGGTGGGCGCGCGGCTCGTCTCGTATCGCAACTATCATCTGAAGCATCACAAGTTCACCGAGCAGCCGGAGGATCCCGATCTTTCGCTCTCGGCGCC
>JAFEDV010000306.1 GCA_018241475.1 Pseudomonadota bacterium
CGCCGCCGCCGCCGCCATTGTAATAGGTCGTCGTTTGCATCCCTTCGCCATCGGTGATGATGTTGTACCAAGCGTCGCCGCCGCCGCCGCCGCCGCCACCGCCTTTCACTTGGCCGCCGCTGTTGACGACGACGGTGAGGTTTTCTTGCGCATAGATGGCGTCGCCCCCCGGGGTTCCGAGCGATGGTCCTGAATAACCGCCGCCCCCGCCGCCGCCGCCGCCGCCGCCATAGATCTTGCCGCTCACTTGCAGCGTGAGCGCGATCGCAAAGCTGGATGATGGCCACGTGCCGGTATCGACGGCGCGTCCGCCAGCCGTCGAAGAATTGCCCGCCGCGCCGGTAATGGTGACGGCCGATCCGACTTGGAAGGTGATGGTGGCGTTCTGCGCGCCGTTGAAGCCTGCGGTATTGGCGAGCGAGCGCAGATTGACGGGGCCCGCGCCGGTGACCTGGATGGTTTGGTTGAAGGGCGGATTGACGGTGATCGTTGCTTGTTTGGTGATCGTGCCCGCCGGACCCGTCAGCGTGAGCGTGTAAGTGGTGGTTGCGGCCGGCGACACCGACACTGAACCGCCTGCGACCGGGGTGACTGCGCCAACTCCATTGTCAATGCTTGCGCTGGCGGCGTTTGCGCTTGTCCAGCTGAGCGTCGTGGAGGCGCCCTGGGCGATTGTGGTTTGCGATGCGGAGAATGCGCCGGTCGGCTGCGGCGTAACCGTCACGGTGACCTGTTTGGTGACGGCGCCGCCAGCCCAGGTGAGGGTGAGCGTATAGGTGGTGGTGGCGTTGGGAGAAACCGTGACCGATCCGCCTGTTATCGGGGTGACCGCGCCCACGCCATTATCGATAGAGGCGGCGGTGGCACCCGCGCTCGACCAGGTGAGCGTTGTCGAGGCTCCTTGATTGATGGCGCTGGGACTTGCGGTGAGCGTCCCGGTCGCCTGGGGCGTGACGCTCACCGTCGCCTGTTTCGTGGTTGTGCCGGCCGAACCCGTGAGGGTGAGCGTGTAGGTGGTTGTTGTGGTGGGTGAAACCGATGTCGAACCGCCGGAAGTAGGGGTCACCGCGCCCACGCCATTGTCGATGGAGGCGCTGGTCGCGCCGGTGCTCGACCAGCTCAGAGTCGAGGAACCGCCCTGGTTGATGGCGCCCGGAGAGGCGGAGAAACTTCCAACCGGCGCGCCATTGGCGGTGAGTTGGGTGCGATTTCCCGCTGCATCGTAAGTGTAGGCAACCGAAGCGCCGGAGGGATAGGTCACCCCGGTCAACCGGCCCAAAGCGTCATAAGTATATTGGACGTCGCTGGCGAACGCCTCGCGCGGGCGCAAAGCGATAAGCAGCGCGCTCAGGCTCAGCTGCGTCATCAGTGTCCGGCGATGAACGGACATTCCCACCCCGCGTCCTTCCGCCGACGCATCCAATCCCAATCGCGGGGAGAGCGCAAGCCAAAATCTCGTGGAAGTTGATTTTACTCAGTCAATCTGATTAAGTCCATGACCTGCTGCGCGCGCAAGCTGGCGCGCCAAGGGGGCGGGGCATGCGCCATCGAACTCATTTCCGGTCAGCCCTGGTCGCGCCCTGGTGCGCGTTGGCGGCGCTCACTTCGGGCCTCGCCGGCGAACCCGCCGCCGCCGACACGGTCGCCATGGCGGAGGCGCCGCTGGTGTCGCCCAGCGCCGCCTGGACCTATTTCAACGGGCTCACCCTGACGAGTTCCGCGCGTAGCGCCGATCCCCTCATCACCCGCACCGCACATGCACTCGGCGACGATGTCGACCGCATCTACGCCTTTGTGCACGACACCATCGAAGTCGCGCCCAGGTTCGGAGTCCAGAAGGGCGCCCGCGGGGCGCTCATCGATCGTTCCGGCACCGCCTTTGATCAGGCGCAGCTGTTTGCGGAATTGGTGCGCGCCGCGCAGCCGACCTGGGCGGTCACCTATCAGTTGGGCACCATCACCCTCACCCACGACCAGGTGCTGAGCTGGCTCGGCGCCGACAACGCTGCTGCGGTGACCGCCATTCTCGCCAATGGCGGCATTCCAGCGGACATCTCAAGCACCGGCGGGACCATCACCTCGGTGACCATGATGCATTTGTGGGTGGCGGTGGCGATTCCGAACGCGTCTTGCAGCCCATGCATGTTCGATCCGGCCTTCAAGAGCCATATCGCGCGCTCCGGCGCGCTCACGCCCACGACTATGGATTCCGCCACCGGTTTTTCGGCTTCGAGTTTGATGTCCACAGCGCTCAGCACGGCGACCACGTCGACCAGCGGCGCCCCGCAGGTCTCGCATATCAATCGGAGCGGCATCCGCTCCAGCTTGCAGACCTATTCGTCCAATCTGTTGACCACCGTGCGCAACGCTTACGCCAATAGCGAACTGGCCGACGTCATCGGCGGGCGCGACATCGTTGCGGCGTCGTCAGCGCCGGTGCGGCAGTCGAGCTTACCCTACCAGGCCTCGTTGTTGACCAGCTTCGCCAACGATGTGCCGCTGGCGCTGCGGACCCAGATCACCATCACCATCGGCGCCAATCTCGAAACCCACGCCTGGGCGCTCGATGAGATCTATGGCGACGAGTTGGCATTGGTTCCCAATGTAATCGAGCCGCTCCCGTCGCAAGGACCAGCGACATTCCACTTTGAGCGCAATGAGCAAGACTTGTCGGCCACAGAGCACAATGGCGTCGATGTCGGCCTCGCTGTTGCGATCAACCATCCCTATGCGGCCAACCCTGCCGGCGGGACGCCGAATGGCGGCTATC
>JAFEDV010000307.1 GCA_018241475.1 Pseudomonadota bacterium
ATAGCGGGCGGCGCGCTCTATAATCTGATGGCGCGTGATTTCGCGCCGGCGCCGCAGCGGCTCGAATCCGCCACGCGACGCATGGAACTGATCCCGGCGCTGCTGCGCCAGACGCGTGGTGAACTCACGCCAGCGCGGGTGCCGGCGCCACATGCGCAGACCTATTCGCAGCAGAACCGCGGCCTGAAGAGCATCGTCACCGACATGGTCGATCCGCTGAAGAACCAGCTTAGCGGCGCAAAGCGCGCGCGGCTCGACGCCGCCATCGCCACTTATAATGCGGCGATCGATGAGCATCAGAATTGGATCGACCATACGCTGGTCCCGGCCGCACAGGCCGATTTCCGCGCTGGCGCCGAGCGCTTCGATCGGCAGCTGCAATTCACGCTGCAATCGAACCTCACGCGCGCCGAAATCCGCCGCCTCGCGGAAGCGGCCGTGGTGCAAGTGCGTCAGCAGATGTACGCGGTGGCCAAACAGGCGCTGGCGGGCCGCGCCGACGCGCCGGCTGCGCCGGACAATCCCACGCCGGACCAGCAGCAGGCGGTCATCCGCGCGGCGATCGATCTGGCCGCGGCGCAGCGGCCGCCGCGTCACGAGGTGGTGGCGTTCGCCACGCAGTGCGTCGAGAACGCGCGCGGCTTCGTGCAGCAGCACGATCTTATCACGCTGCCGGCGGGCCCCGTGCGAGTGATCGAGATGCCGGCCTTTGCGCGCGGCGTGGCCGTGGCCTACTGCGACAGTCCCGGCCCGCTCGATAGGAATCTCGAAACCTTCTACGCCGTCTCGCCGATTCCCGACGATTGGACAGATGAACAAGTCACTTCATTCCTGCGCGAGTACAACACGCGGGGCATCCAGGACATCGGCGTGCACGAGGCGATGCCGGGCCATTATGTGCAACTCTTCCACTCCAACTCCTATCCATCGGTGTTGCGCGCGGTGCTGGGCTCGGGGTCGTTTATCGAAGGCTGGGCGGTCTATGCCGAACACATGATGGTCGACGAAGGCTTCAAGAGCGACGATCCGCTCTACAAGCTCACTCAGCTCAAAGTGCTCTTGCGCACCATCACCAACGCCATCATCGACCAAGCCATCCATTGCGACGGCATGACGCAAGCGCAGATGATGCAGCTGTTGACACAGACCGCCTTCCAGGAAGAGCGTGAGGCGGCTGGCAAGTGGCGGCGCGCCCAGCTTTCCGTTACCCAGCTCTCGACCTATTTCGTGGGCTTCTCCGAGCACATGGAAACGCGGGATGCCTATCGTCAGCACCGGGGCGATGCATTCAACCTCAAGGCTTATCATGACGCGGTGCTCGCGTACGGCTCGCCGCCGATGCGTTACGCACGCGCGCTTCTGATGGACGAACCGATCCAATGAACCCAAAAACGAACGCGGCCTACGACGGACACGAGGAGGTCGTGTTCATCGGCGACGATGCGTTGGGCTACAAGGGCATCATCGCCATCCATTCGACGGCGCTGGGTCCGGCGGCCGGCGGCTGCCGGATGTGGACCTATGCGCGAGACGAAGACGCGCTGACCGACGCGCTGAGGCTCTCGCGCGGCATGACCTACAAGAACGCCATGGCGGATCTGCCGCTCGGCGGCGGCAAGGCGGTGATCTACAAGATGGGTCCGGACCGCGCCGCTTGCCTCCGCGCATTCGGCGCAGAGGTGGAGAAGCTGCAGGGGCGCTACATCACCGCCGAAGATGTCGGCGCCACCGTCAGCGACATGAAGATCATCGCGCGCACCACCTCCTACGTCGCGGGCATTCCCAAGGAGGAGGGCCAAGCCGGGGGCGATCCTTCGCCATGGACGGCGCTCGGCGTGTTTCTCTCGATCAAGGCTCTGCTCGGCGGCTCGGTCGAGGGCCGCACCATCGCCGTGCAGGGCGTCGGCGCAGTCGGCCGTCATCTTTGCCAACTGCTCGCCGGCGAGGCCGCCAAACTGGTGATCGGCGACGTCAATAGGGCCGCGCTTGTGCGGATCGAGCCGCTCGGCGCCGAAATCGCGCCGGCCGATCAAATCCACGCCGTGAACGCCGATCTGTTTGCGCCCTGCGCGTTGGGCGCGGGCCTCAACCAGAAGAGCATTCCGGAGCTTGGATCCAAGATCATCTGCGGGGCGGCCAACAACCAGCTGGCGACAGAAGAAGACGGCGCCCGCCTTGTCGCCGCGGGGATCACCTATGCGCCGGACTACGTCGTCAATGCGGGCGGCATCGTTATGGTCTCCTGCGAATATCTTGGCGAATCCGAGCAGGCGGTGGACGCCAAGGTGCGAGCGATTGCGCCGCGTGTGATGGCCGTCGTCGAAGCGGGCCGCCGCGAAGGCGTCTCGCCGCACCTTGTGTCGGACCGGCTTGTGCGCGCAAAGATCGCCGCGGCGAGGAAGTAGATGGATCAAGCGCCGGGACCGCGCCGCAGCAATGCGCTGAGCCTGCATGTGCCTGCGCCGCGTGCGCGGCCCGGCGACAAGCCGGACTTCAGCGGCTGGTCCTTTCCCGAGCCCGGCGCGACGCCCAGGCCGGACATCGATGCGCCCGCGTTCGAATTGCGCGACTACGCCTACGGCCTTGTCCGAGTGCTCGATATGGAAGGCAACGCGCTGGGTCCTTGGGCGCCGCACCTTTCGCCAGACGCCATGCGCCGCGCGCTCAAACACATGCTGCTAACGCGCGCCTTCGATGAGCGCATGCACCGCGCCCAGCGCCAGGGCAAAACCTCGTTCTACATGCAGAGCCTCGGCGAAGAGGCGATCGCCGTGGCGGCCGGGATGGCGCTCAGCCCCGACGATATGTGCTTTCCAAGCTACCGGCAGCAGGGATTGTTGATCGCGCGCGAATATCCGCTCATCGACATGATGCACCAGATTTATTCGAACGCACGCGATCCGCTGAAGGGCCGGCAGCTGCCGATCATGTATTCGTCGAAGCGGGCGGGCTTCTTCACCATCTCCGGCAATCTGGCGACGCAATTGCCGATCGCCGTTGGATGGTCGATGGCGTCCGCTTATTCCGGCGACATGCGCATCGCCGCTGCATGGGTGGGCGATGGCGCGACTGCCGAAGGCGACTTCCACTCGGCGATGACGTTCGCCGCGGTATATCGCGCGCCGGTGATCATCAACGTGACCAACAATCAGTGGGCCATCTCCTCGTTCCAGGGCATAGCCGGCGGCGACAATACGACATTCGCGGCGCGCGGCATTGGTTATGGCGTGCCGCCGCTTCGAGTCGACGGCAACGACTTCCTCGCTGTCTATGCGGTGACACAATGGGCGGCCGAACGCGCACGCGCCAACCTGGGTCCGACGCTGATCGAGCATTTCAGCTATCGCGGCGGTCCCCACTCGACCTCCGACGATCCGGCGCGCTATCGCCCGGCCGACGAGTATCGTTGCTGGCCGCTGGGGGATCCGATCGAGCGCCTGAAGCAGCACCTCGTCTCGATCGGCGAATGGAGCGAGGACCAGCACCGAGCGGCGCAGGAAGACGCCGCCGAAACCGTCCGCGCCACCGGCCGCGAAGCGGAGAAGATCGGCACGCTCACCGAGGGCGCCCATCCGCGCTCCTCGATGTTCGATGATGTCTACAAAGACCTGCCGTGGCACCTGCGTCAGCAGCGCGATGAGAGCGGGAGCTAGAACGATGGCTCGCCTTTCAACGTTCCCCGGCCAAGCCGCACGAAGTGCGGCGCTGAGCCGGGGTCCATCGATCCGACAAGCTCAGAGCATTTCCAGCTCGCTTCTACTATGGACCCCGGCACGTCGCTTCGCGTCGTCCGGGGAACGTGTGACGGCCGAGCGCAATAAAGGGGGGGCGTAGTCATGGCCATCATGTCCATGATCCAGGCGCTCAACTCGGCGCTCGACACCATGATGGGGCGCGACCCCAACGTGCTGACCTTCGGCGAAGACGTCGGCTATTTCGGCGGCGTGTTCAAAGTCACCGAACACCTACAGCAGAAATACGGCGCCCGCCGTTGCTTCGACGCACCGATCAGCGAAGGCGGCATCGCCGGCACGGCGATCGGCATGGCCGTGTATGGGCTCAGACCCGTCGTCGAGATCCAGTTCGCGGACTACATGTATCCCGCTTATGATCAGCTGGTCAGCGAAGCCGCCAAGATCCGTTATCGCTCGGCCGGTGAGTTCACGGTGCCGCTCACCGTGCGCATGCCCTATGGCGGCGGTATTTTCGGCGGCCAAACCCACAGCCAATCGCCGGAAGCGCTGTTCACGCACGTCGCCGGCTTGAAGACGGTGATTCCGTCGACGCCGTACGACGCGAAGGGTCTGCTTATAGCGGCGATCGAAGACGACGATCCCATCATCTTTCTCGAACCGAAGCGCATCTATAACGGCCCGTTCGATGGCCGCCGCGACCGGCCGGTGGTGCCGTGGTCGAAGCACGACGCAAGCGAGGTTCCGGAAGGCCACTACACGATCCCGCTCGGCAAGGCGGCCATCGTGCGCGAAGGCGCTGATTGCACCATCCTCGCCTATGGCACGATGGTGCACGTTGCGCTCGCCGCGGCCGAGGAGAGCGGCATCGACTCAGAGGTCATCGACCTTCGCACGCTGGTGCCGGTCGACATCGAGACAATCGTGAAGTCCGTCAGCAAGACCGGCCGCTGCGTGATCGTGCATGAAGCCACGCGCACGTCCGGTTATGGCGGCGAACTCAGCGCGCTAGTGCAGGAGCATTGCTTTTATCAGCTCGAGGCGCCGATCGAACGCGTGACCGGTTATGACACGCCCTATCCGCACGCGCTGGAGTGGGAGTATTTTCCGGGGCCGTCGCGCGTGATCAAAGCGATGCGCCGCGTGATGGAGGCTGCCTGAGCCATGGGCCAGTTCGTTTTCAAATTGCCGGACGTCGGCGAAGGCACCGCGGAAGCCGAGATCGTCGCGTGGCACGTGCGCCCTGGCGACGTCATCAAGGAAGACGCGCCGCTCGTCGACGTGATGACGGACAAGGCGACGGTGGAGATGACCTCGCCGGTCGCTGGCAAGGTCGTGTCGATCCACGGCGAGCCCGGCGACATGGCGCCAGTGGGCGGTCCGATCGCCGTATTCGAAGTCGATGGCGCGGGCCAAGCCGAACCGGTTTCCTCACCCGTGAACGGGGGAGGCGGCGCAACCGCACAATCGGCAAACGGTGCGTCGTCCCGCCCCCTCAGTCAGCCTCCGGCTGACAGCTCCCCCGCAAGCGGGGGAGCAAGAGCGCAAGACAAAGTCTCCGTGCCAATGGCCGCGGCCCCGCCACAAGCCAAGCCGCGCATCAAGGCGCAATCGGGCGCCGTGTGGTCGGAAGAAGAGACTCAAAGAGCGATCGGCGCGGGACCGCCGGCTTCCAGCCGGCAGACGAACGCTGCCGGCAAGATGCCGGCAATCCGAGCGCCAACCGACGTGCGTGAATGGGCGCGTGCGGAGGCATCGCCCGCTGTGCGTGCGCGCGCACAGAAGCTCGGCATCGATCTGGCGCAGGTGCGCGGCAGCGGCCCTGACGGGCGCATCACGCACGAAGATCTGGACAAGGTGCTCGTTCCAGTCGCCGGCGCGCGCCGCACGTCCCCGCTCGCCGAGAAGAACGGCATCGAGCCGGTCAAGGTGATCGGCCTGCGCCGCAAGATCGCCGAGAAGATGCAGGACGCCAAGCGCCGCATCCCGCATTTCGCGTACGTCGAGGAAGCCGATCTCACTGAATTGGAGGAGCTGCGCGCGCACCTGAACGCCACCAAGCGCGCCGATCAGCCGAAGCTGACGCTGCTGCCGTTTCTGATGCGGGCGCTGGTGCTGTCGCTGCCGGACTTCCCGCAAATCAATGCGCGCTTCAATGACGACCAAGGTGTTGTCTATCGCCATGAAAACGTCGACATCGGCATCGCCACGCAAACCGACAACGGCCTCATCGTTCCCGTGGTTCGTCATGCCGAAGCGCGCGATGTGTGGGATAGCGCCGCAGAAGTGTCGCGGCTCGCGGCCGCCGTGCGCGCCAACACCGCGACCAAGGAGGAGCTTTCCGGCTCCACCATCACCATCACTTCGCTCGGCGCGCTCGGCGGCATCGTCACCACCCCGGTGATCAATCATCCCGAAGTGGCGATCATCGGCGTCAACAAGCTGGTCGAACGCCCCGTGGTGAAGAACGGCCAGATCGTCGTCCGCAAGATGATGAACCTAAGCTCGTCCTTCGATCACCGCGTGGTGGATGGTTACGACGCGGCTGCGTTCATTCAGCGCGTGAAAGGCATGCTCGAGCATCCCGCGGCGCTGTTCATCGAGCGCTAAAGCAGATTCCATTCAGTTAGGCGCATATCCTGCGGCCTCGAAGTAGTTTGCGCATTCGGCCGGGGTGAAGGCGCTGAGGGCTTGGCCGATCGCGTCCCAGAGGTCATCGCGTGTTCGCGCCGCGGCTTTGCGCAAGATGGCCTTGAGCTTGGCGAAGGCGTTCTCGATCGGATTGAAGTCGGGCGAGTACGGCGGCAGGTAGAGAAGCGCCGCGCCC
>JAFEDV010000308.1 GCA_018241475.1 Pseudomonadota bacterium
CCGACAGCCCGGCGCAGAACAGCCCGGACAATGCCCAACGTCAGGCGCGCGCGACGCCGCCGCGTACGCCCGATCGCCACGCCCGCGAACAGATCGTGCATCAGGACATGCTGACGCAAATGGCGTTCTGGGCCGGCGAGTACGATTCCTTCCCGAACGATCTCGAAGCCGCGCAGCGTTTCGCCGAGACATTGCGCAAGGCTGGACGCGCCGATCGCGCCGTTGCGGTGGCGGAAGAGGCGCTGCAGCGGTTCCCCGATGATAAGCCGCTGACCTTGACATACGGGCTTGCGCAGATCGCGGCCCGCCATCCGCAGCAGGCGCTGCGGCCGCTGGCGGTGGTAGCCGCCGGCGACACCCACGATTGGCGCGTGCGCTCGGCGTTGGGCGTGGCGCTCGATCAGTTGGGCCGTTTCACGGAGGCGCGCCAAGCCTACCAGGAAGCGCTTGCCATCCAGCCCAACGATGCCGGCGTGCTCACCAATCTGGGCGTCTCGCACCTGATGGAGGGCGATCCCGCCGGCGCCGAGCCATTCCTGCGTCGAGCTATGGCGCAGCCGAACGCGCCGGCGGAGTCGCGTCAGAATCTGGCGATCGCGGTGGCGCTGCAAGGCCGCTTCGACGAAGCGCAAGCGCTCGAGCGCATCGATCTGCCGCCGGCGCAGGCGGCCGCCAACATCGAGTATCTGCGCGGATTGTTGAGCGATCCGCACCGCTGGGGCGACGTCGGGCGACAGAACGCGGGGCGTTAGCGCGGGAATTCTTCTACGCACGTTCGGCGTGACTCCGATAGGCCCCGGCGCGCGCGTGCTTCGCACGCTTGGCCGGGGAACGTGCAAAGGGCGCTCTTGTTATCTGCGGGCGCCGCACGCCGTCGACGTTTCCCGTGCGACGCCCGCGCAAGCGGGCAAAGACCCGGGAGCCATTTCGCAGTGTGACTGCAGGCGTTCCAGTTTGTGAGTCCGATGGGCCGGCTCGGCGTCGCGCTGATGCGCGACTTGGGGGAACGTGAGAGGCAAGCGTCATCGTCTGCATTTCCGCGACTGGAAACACCGCGCTTTGCTGTCGTGCTCCCGAAAGCGGGAGACGGGGCGCGCAAAGAGGCGCCGAAGTGGTTTGGGTTTCTGCGCTGCTCATTGCTGAACACCGCCGCGCTTCTTCAGCGCGCCCCGGGCGAATCGTTGCTTGCGCCGGCGCCGTCGCGGGAGGTGTTTCACTCCTGGAGGCGGCGCGGCCGGCGGCGTGCATTGAAGCTTCCTTGCTCCATGGACCCCAGCGGTTACTGACCCCGCTGGCTTGCACGCTCGATCGCGGCCCTCACGTTCAACAAGGCTCGGCATGCTTCGAGAACCTCCCGTGTGAGGGATGGGATGCATCGTAAGCGCGTTTCAATCCGGTCG
>JAFEDV010000309.1 GCA_018241475.1 Pseudomonadota bacterium
CGCGGCGTCGGAGACGCCGATCGAGCTTTTCCACGGCTATACCATGGGCGGCCATCCGCTCGCCTGTGCAGCCGGGATCGCGACGCTGGATACATTCCGTGACGAGCAGCTGTTCGAGCGCGTGCGCGAGTTGGCGCCGTATTGGGAAGACGCGGTGCATTCGTTGCGCGACGCGCGGCACGTGATCGATATCCGCAATCTGGGCCTGATCGGCGGCGTCGAACTCGAGCCGCGCCCCGGCGCCCCGACGGCGCGGGCGCTGGAGGCGTTCCGCAAGTGCTTCGATGCGGGACTGCTCATCCGCTGCACTAACGACATCCTCGCCTTCTCGCCGCCGTTCATTGTCGAGAAGGCCCAAATCGATCAGCTCGTGGACATCGTGCGTAGCGTACTCAAGACGATTGAATAGCGGCTGTGATCTCCCCCAACGGCATCGCCCACATCCAGCTCACCGTCCGCGACGTCGCCGCGAGCCGACCGTTCTATCATCGCCTGCTGGTCGAGACTTTCGGCATGACGGTTCAATACGATGTCGAAGGCCAAATCTTCTACTGCATCGGCGGGCGCACCGGCGTGCTCATCCGCAACGCGGCGCCCGAACATCGCGACACGCCGTTCGACCAATGGCGTATCGGACTCCACCACTTCTGCTTTCGTCTCCGCTCGCGCGATGATGTCGACGAACTGCACGCCTCGATGCGTGCGTTCGGGGCCGCCATCGTTCGCGCCCCGGAAGATGGCCCGTGGGCGCCCGGCTATTACTCCACCCTCTTCGAAGATCCCGACGGCATCCGCATCGAAGCCCTGTTCATCCCCGGCAGCGGCAATCTCGACAGCATCAAAGACAAGCCGCTGACGCCAGTGGCTTAGTCCCTCTCCCGCTTCGCGCCGGTTTCCCCCTCATCCGGCCTTCGGCCACCTTCTCCCCTCACGCACGGGGAGAAGGGACGCTAATCGCTCAACGCCTCGCTCGCCGCCAGCCACATCGCTTCGGCGCGCGCCAGCGCGGTGGCGGCGTGGGCTCGCTCTTTCAGCAAGCTTTCTCCGCGCGCCCGGTCGCGTGTGAAGAGTTCAGGATCGGCCAGCGTGCTGTCGATGTGCGCCAGCGCCGCTTGCGCCTGCTCCATCTCGGCTTCGGCAGATTCGAGGCGACGCTGCAGGGTGTATTTCGATGGCTTCGGTTTCGCCTCCGCATGCGAGGCGATGTCGTCGACAGGGCGCGCGGCGCCGTCATCGCCGGGCCTGTCGGCGGCGGCGACCAGCTTGCGGTAGTCTTCCAGATCGCCGTCGTATTGGCGTGCGCGGCCATGCCAGACGAGCCACAGACGATCCGCGCAC
>JAFEDV010000030.1 GCA_018241475.1 Pseudomonadota bacterium
CGATTATGCTTCCATCGCGCGCTGGGTTGAACCGATCCTCGAGGCTGCGGAAGCCAATCCGGGTTTGGTGCGTCCACGGCTGGACTATCAGCCGACCTCGCCGCGCCTCGTTGTCAATGTGAACCGCGACAAGGCCGCACAGCTGGGCGTCTCGATCAATGAGATCGGCGACACGCTGCAGACGATGTTCGGCTCCCAGCGTGTGACAACGTATGTGAAGAGCGGGCAAGAGTACGACGTGATCCTGCAAACAGGCCTCGCTCAACGCCGTTCGCTTCAGGATCTCGAGAACCTCTATGTGCGCGGCAGCTCGGGAGCATTGGTCCCGCTGGCGAGCGTTGTGGACACGCAGGTCCGCGGCGACACGCCGAGCCGCAACCGTGTCGATCGCCAGCGTTCGATCACGCTGACGGCCGAGTTGGCGCCTGGCTATACGGTGGCGCAGGCGGTCGCCTTCTACCGCGACCAGGCCGCGCAACACGCAACCCCGGGCATCAACATCGATTGGGGTGGCCAGGCGCGTGACTACCTGCAGGCATCGAGCGGCGTCGGCCTCGCATTCGCGTTTGCGCTGGTGCTCGTTTTTCTCGTTTTGGCGGCGCAGTTCGAAAGCTGGCTCAACCCGCTCATCATCATGCTCACCGTGCCCATCGCGGTGCTCGGCGGCTTGTTCGGGCTGCTGATGGCGGGCTCGTCAATCAACACCTACAGCCAGATCGGCCTGATTATTCTCGTCGGCATCGCGGCCAAGAACGGCATCCTGATTGTCGAATTCGCCAACCAGCTGCGTGACGAGGGTTTGTCGGTGATGGACGCCGTGAAGGAGGCGGCGTCGTTGCGCCTCCGTCCGATCATCATGACCTCGATCGCCGCGGCTTTCGGCTCGCTGCCGCTGGTGTTCGCAACCGGCCCCGGCGCCGGCAGCCGGCAGACGATCGGCGTCGTGATCGCCTCCGGCGCCGTGTTCGCGACCATGCTGACGCTCTTCGTGTTGCCGGTGCTGTACGGCATGGTGGCCAAGCACACGCGCTCGCCGCATTGGACCGCCAAGAAGATCGAGAGTTTCGAGGCGGAGGAGCGGGGACGCGGCGCGGCGCCAGCGCAGGCGGAATAGCGCCGCGTCCCGTCCGCAGGCCCTGGAAGTAACGCCGCGACGGTTCTAGGTTCGCGTCAGCACGCAGGAATCCGCTCATGGCCGAAATCGTTCAAGCGCAGTTGCGCAAGTTCACCGATGCAATCTGGCGCGACGAAATCGCACCGGCGCTGATCGAGTACATCCGCATCCCGAACAAGTCGCCGTCGTTCGAGCCGGACTGGCAGGAACTCGGGCACATGGACAAGGCGGTCGAACTGCTGGTCGGCTGGGCAAAGCCAAAGGTGGCGGCGCTCGGCGGCGCGCTTTCGGTCGAGCGGCTGCCCGGGCGGACACCACTCATTTTCATCGATGTCCCCGGCGCGAAGAACGACGACACGGTTCTGCTCTACGGACATCTGGACAAGCAGCCCGAGATGACGGGCTGGGCCGAAGGCAAAGGGCCGTGGATTCCCGTGCTCGAAGGCGACAAGCTCTATGGACGCGGCGGCGCCGACGACGGCTATGCGATGTTCGGCGCGCTGGCGGCGCTGCTGGCGCTCAAGGATCAAGGACTGCCGCATGCGCGAGCGGTGATCGTGATCGAGGCGTCGGAAGAATCCGGATCGCCGGATCTGCCCCACTATGTCGAGGCGTTAGCCGATCGCATCGGGTCGCCCTCGCTGGTGGTGTGTCTCGACAGCGGTTGCGGCGACTACGAGCGGCTTTGGCTGACCACATCGCTGCGCGGTCTGGTCGGCGGCACGCTGCGCGTCGATGTGCTGAGCGAAGGCGTTCACTCGGGCGACGCATCCGGCGTAGTGCCGTCAAGCTTCCGTATTCTGCGGCAATTGCTGGCGCGCCTCGAGAACGTCGAAACCGGAGAAGTCATCGTCAAGCAATTGCATGGCGACATTCCCGCTGGTCGCATCGCCCAGGCCAAGGCGGCGGCGCAGGCGCTGGGCGATCAGGTCTATGCGAAGTTTCCGTTCGTCAAAGGCATGAATCCAGCCAATGACGACCTTGTTGAACTGGTGCTCAACCGCACTTGGCGACCGGCGCTCTCGGTCGTCGGATTGGACGGTGCGCCGCAGCCCGCGAACGCCGGCAACGTGTTGCGGCCTTTTACGGCGGCAAAGCTCTCGATGCGCTTGCCGCCGACCGTGGACGCGGAGCAGGCGGCCAGGCGCATGAGCAAGATCCTGACCGACGATCCGCCTTACGGCGCAAGGGTGTCGTTCCAAGTCGAAGAGCCGGGCACGGGATGGAATGCGCCTGAGACTGCGCCCTGGCTGGCGTCGGCGCTGGAAGACGCATCGCACGCGTCCTGGGGCCAACCCATGGCCATGATGGGTGAAGGCGGCTCGATCCCGTTCATGGCGATGCTTGGCGCCAAATTCCCGCAGGCGCAGTTCGTGGTCACTGGCGTGCTGGGCCCCAACTCCAACGCGCACGGTCCCAACGAATTCCTGCACCTGCCGACTGGCAAGCGGGTGACCGAGACGGTCGCGCGCGTGCTGGCCGCGCACCATGAGCGGCGCTAGCCCGCGTGCTTGTGGGTGAGTGGCGTGATCGTGGCGCTGGCGGCGGCCGGCTGCGGACGCTTGCGGGCGTAGCGCATCACCGTGGCGGCGAGCACATCGCGGTCCGCAGGCTTGACCATGTGCTCAGCGGCTCCGAGCGCCATGGCATGCGCGCGATCTTCGTTGACCGAGAGCACAACGACCGGGATGTCGCGCGTCTTCGGATCGTGCTTGAGGCTTTGCAGCACGCGCCAGCCGGAACGATCCGGCAGGAAGATGTCGAGCAATACCGGGGCCGGCGCCTTGGAGCGGGCAAGCGCTAGGCCAGCTTCGCCGCCGCCGACTCCCTGCACTGAAAAACCGGCGCGCGTGAGGGCGCGCGCCGCGAGTTCGCGCGCATCGGGTTCGTCTTCGATGACGATGACGAGCGGCGCGCCCTCGATGCCTTGCACGGCGTCGACCGCCGCGGCAGCCCCCATGGCGCTGGCGGCGTCGGCGAAGTTCGACGGCACATGCAGGGTGAAGGACGACCCTTCGCCGAGCTTGCTGCGTACGGTGACGTCGCCGCCAAGCAATTGCGCCAGGCGGCGCGTGATCGTGAGGCCGAGCCCGGTGCCGCCATACCGTTGCGTGATTGACGGATCGGCCTGCACGAACGGCTGGAAGAGGCGCGAGAGCTGCTCGCTCGACATGCCGATGCCGGTATCGCACACGGTGACGAAAAGCTGCTCCACGCCGTTGCATGGTTTGCGCTCGAGCATGATCTCGACCTCGCCGTCGCGCGTGAACTTGCAGGCATTGGAGAGCAGGTTGAGCACGCACTGACGGACCTTCAGCGAGTCGGTTTGGGCCTTGCCTGGCGGCGGCGCGCCGACGATGCGAATCGCGTTGCCGTTTTGCTCGGCGAGCGGACGCATGGTTTCGACGAGGTCCTGCAGCATTTCGCTCGGGTCGAAGGCCGTCGGCGCGACATCGACGCGGCCGGCTTCGATCTTGGAAAGATCGAGGATTTCGCTGATGAGGCTGAGCAGATGCTTGGCGGCCGCCAGGATGCGATTGAGATCCTGCACCGCGGTGGCGTTGTTCTCGTCCTCGGCGTCTTCCTTGAGCATTTCGGCGTAGCCGATCACGGCGTTCAGGGGCGTACGAAGCTCGTGGCTCATGTTGGCCAGGAACTGCGACTTGGCGAGGTTGGCGCTTTCGGCGGCGTGGCGCGCATGCGCGAGGTCGTCGACGCCGGATTCGATCTGCGACGCGCGTTCCGCGAGGAGGCGCAGCATGGCGGGCAATGTCGCCGCTTCGATGCCGGCGGCGAACGGCGACGCCAGCTCATTGCTCAGCGTGCGCAGCGCTTCCGTCTGCGACGCCAGCGCGGCTGCAACATCATTGTGCGCGTCTGCATCCTCGGCGGATGTGACGATCCGGCTGATGCAGGTGAGGCGCATCGGTGCGCCATCCGGCGCGGCGCGGACGAAGCCTTGGTGGCGGATGCGAAGCACAGCGCCTGCAGGGCCGATGAAGTCATGCTCCAAGGCGATGCTGCGGACCCCGGCGCTATCGGGCGAAAAGGCGCTGCGCACCATGGCGCGGTCGGCCGGCGTTGCGAAGCAATCCTGCGCCAGAATGTCGTCGAACGTCACTGGTCGCCCGAGCACGCTGGCCAGCCGATAACCAC
>JAFEDV010000310.1 GCA_018241475.1 Pseudomonadota bacterium
AAACGCGGTGCGCAGCTCGTGGGCGAGGTCGTCAAGTATCAGGACGTCTATCGGCTCTGCTACATCCGCGGGCCTGAAGGACTGCTCATCGGACTCGCCGAAGAACTCGGCTGATCGTTCAATTATAGGTCAGGTGATCGCCGCGGTGCAGCGGGTCGCGCAGCGGCTTGCCATCGGGGACGAATTCCAGCGACACGGAATTGATGCAGTATCGCAGGCCGGTGGGCTTGGGGCCATCCGGGAAGACATGGCCTTGGTGGCTGTCGCAGCGCGCGCAACGCGTCTCGATGCGGCGCATGCCGAAGGAATTGTCCTCAATGCCGACCACATGCTTGGGATCGATCGGCGCTGTGAAGCTGGGCCAGCCGGTGCCGCTCTCGAACTTGGTCTGTGCGCGAAACAGCGGCAGTCCGCATTCGCGGCAGCAATAGACGCCCGGATTCTTCTGATTGAGGAGACCGCCACAGAAGGGCGCCTCGGTGCCGTGATGCAGCAGTACCCGCTTTTCTTCGTCGTTCAGGCTGGCTTCGAGCCGCGTGCGCTCCTCGGCGTTGGGCGGCGTCAAGTCGAAGCCGGATTGGGAACGGTTCATGGGGTCTCCTAGGCAGGGGCTCTTACGGCTGGAGATATGGGGCGGTTACGGGAGCGGGCCACCTTGGACCGCCGGCGTCCTCGCCGGCGGGAAACAGCGACCGTCAGTGGCGTCGCAAACAAACCGCCGGCGGGGACGCCGGCGGTCCAAGGCGCTTCGCGCTTGTTAGACGACTGTTTCCCGCCCGTGGAGCTTGGCAAGAGCAGCCATCAAACTTTTGGCGCCGGCAAGGATTTGCTCGTCGCTGAGTTTGGCGGCGCGCAAGCGGCGGATGGCGTCGGCAAGGCCGGTTGGGGAGGCTGCGAGCTTGCGTCGGTGCTTCTTGGCGATGTGTTCGACAAGCATCTCCGCCTTCTCAGCGCCGGGGGCCATAAGCGGCTTCAGGATTTGATCGACGTTGCGCAGCAGCGGATCGCTCGCGCGCCTCGGCTTCTTCTTCGGCATGGCGAGCGCTGAGAGAAGCGCGCGGTCGTCGTTGCCGCGGATGGCGGCGAACAGCGCCTTCAGGTCGCCGCGGGAGCGTTTGGCCAGCGCTGCGCGCAGAAGCTGCTTCTGGCCGGCGTCGAGACTCATTGCCTGCTCCGGCGCAGGATCGCAGCGGCGGCGCGGGTCAGCGCTTCTTTCGCCGGGCGCCCGCCGACGCGCATCATGGCGGTCACGTTGATTGGGTTGGCGACGATCCGCTCGGTTGGCGCCGAGCGCAGCACCGCAGAATAGGGAATCTCCTCTTCCAACAGCGCTGCGCCGAAGAACGGCGCCGCGGCGATCTCGTTGCGGGTGATGGCGTCTGGATCGCCGATTTCGCCGGATCGGGTGCGGTCGTTCACGCCATTGAGCAGGACCGAGAACTCATTTGGCCGCAAGCGCCTTCCCCTGACTTCGCGCACGACGTGCTCAAGCATGTTCAATCCGGTGAGCGAATAC
>JAFEDV010000311.1 GCA_018241475.1 Pseudomonadota bacterium
ACCGCTGGGTGTGCAAGAGAACGTCGGCCGCAACGCGCTGGAGCAATTGCTCTATCCGTTTCAGGTTCTCATTCGCATGATCACCGTTCCCCGGACAACGCGCAGCGTTGAGCCGGGGTCTATCGGTGTGGTGAACGCCGAACCGTCCACGCTTACATCAACGATGGGCCCCGGCTCTCGTGCTTCGCACTCGGCCGGGGAACGTGTATGAGCGGCGCCATGCACGCTTCGCTCCCCGCCTGGCTCTACACCGACCAGCGCTTCTTCGAGATCGAGCGCGAAAAGATCTTCGCGCAAGCTTGGCACATCATGGGCCACATCAACGATGCGCCGAATGTGGGGGACTATCTGACGCTCGATATACTGGGCGAGCGCATCGTCACGGTGCGCGGCGAAGACAATGTGCTGCAGAGCTTCCACAATGTCTGCCGTCATCGCGCCGGTAAGATTGCCGGCGAGGCGCGCGGCTCCTGCGGGCGCCGGCTCGTGTGCCCCTATCATGCGTGGAGCTATAAGCTCGACGGCAGTTTCGCCGGCGCACCGAAATGGCAGGGCTTCGAAGCTCTCGACGCCAGCAAGCTCGGCCTCAAGCCCGTCGACCAGGAGATCGCCCACGGCTTCATCTTCGTGCGCCTCGAACGCGGCCTCCCCAGCGTCGCCGAGATGATGGCGCCCTACGCCGACGAACTCGCAGCGTTCGAACTGGAAAGGCTCGTGCCTAACGGCCGCGTCACACTCAGGCCCCGCGCGGTGAACTGGAAGAACGTCGGCGACAATTATTCCGACGGCATGCACATCCCCGTCGCGCATCCCGGCCTCTCGCGCCTCTTCGCCGGCTCCTATCGCATCGAAGCCAAGCAATGGATCGACAAGATGTGGGGCGAGGTGACCGAGACGCCGTCGAACAATTGGTCGGAAGGCGGCTACCAGAAGCTGCTCGGCGGCTTCACGCACATTCCGCCCGAGCGTCGGCGGATGTGGACCTATTACAAGCTCTGGCCGAACGTCGCCTTCGACATCTACCCCGACCAGGTCGACTTCATGCAATTCATCCCGGTGTCGGCGACGCAAACCATGATCCGCGAAATCGCCTATGTGCATCCTGATACACCCTCAGGCGCCAGCCGCGAAATGCGCGCCGCGCGCTTCCTCAACTGGCGCATCAATCGCCAAGTCAACGCCGAGGACACCGCGCTCATCGAAGGCGTGCAGCAAGGCATGCAATCGTCGAGCTACACCACCGGGCCGCTGGCGCCGTCGGAAGTCTGTCTCATCTCCTTCGGCAACCGCATGCGCGCGCTCATACCGGAAGCGAGCCTCGAACACGCGCCGGCTTGACGCTCACGGCGCCGTATGCGGCTCGCGCGTCGCGAACAGCGCCACGACGACCGACGCAGTCACCAGAATGGCGGCCGCCAGAAACGGGGCGCCGGGCTGGTTGAGCGCCGCCTCGCGTCCGATGAAAAGCGCGAACACCGTCGTAAACAGACCCGGTCCGATCATCCCTGCAATGCCGGTCAGCGACGCCAGCGCGCCTTGCAGCAGGCCCTGCTCGGTGGGATCGACGCGGCTGGTCATGATCGACTGATTGGCGGGGCCGGCGAGCCCCCATAGCACGCCGATCGGCAAGAAAATGAGCAGAAAAAATCCGGTCGGCGACAGCGCGATCGCAACGAATCCGGCTGCGCCGAAGATCAACCCCCAGACGACCGAGGCGCGTTCGCCCGCCAGTCGCACAACCTGCCCGACCAATCCCGCCTGCACCAAGCCGCTCAAGACGGCATAGAGCGTCAATGTGAGGCCGATCTCGCGCGGTCCCCATTGATAGCGATACATCGCATAGAGCGCGAAGGTCGACTGGAACGACAAGAATGCGATGTCGTTCAGGAACTTCACCACGGCGAGCCCGCGAACGGACGCGCGCTGGCGGAACAGAATGAAACTTGCAAAGGGATTGACGCGGCTCCACGCAAACTTTGCCCGGCGCCCATGCGTGAGTGATTCCGGCAACACGAAGAGACCGTAGAGTCCGTTCAGCGCGGACAGGGCGCCGGCGACCCAGAACGGGGCGCGCGGATCGAACTGGCCGACCAAGCCGCCGAGCGCGGGACCGATCATGAATCCCAGCCCGAACGCCGCGCTCAGCTTTCCGAAAGCGCCAGCGCGTTCGCTCGGCGCTGTCACGTCAGCGACGTACGCCATTGCCGTCGAAACGGAAGAAGACGTCACCCCCGAGATGATCTGTCCAATCATCAGCCACCAAAGATCCGGCGCCATGGCGATGATCACGTAGTTCACTGCCTGTCCGAACATCGACAGCAGCATGATCGGGCGGCGGCCGATCGTATCGGAGAGCGCCCCCACCGTCGCCATGGTGGCGAACTGCATGACCGCCCAGATCGTGCCGAACCAGCCAACCCAGTGCGCGGCGCTCGCTTCGTCGCCCCCTTCCAGCTGGATGATCAGCTTCGGCAACACCGGCGAAATGACGCCCAACGCCAACATGTCGAGCGCCAGCGCGATGAAGATGAACATGAAGGCCGCACGCATCGGCTTCCGTGCGTCTGAGTTGGGTGCGGCGAGATCGGCCATCAGCGGGCCGGAAAGCACCACGGCTTAGGACAAAAATCCAGGGCGAAAACACCCGTCGCGAGCGAACGCGGCGATGGCCCCAGCGTCAGCGCCGCTCAGACCGGCGCGAATTCCGGCGGCAGCAGCAGGCTCAAGTTCGCTTCGTCCTCGCGGGCGATTTCGAACGACGAGCAGCAGCGCGCGCAATAGGCGATGTCGCCCACGATGGTGCGAAAAGTGGAGCGCCGCCTCTGCAGCGGCGTTTCGCAGGTTGGGCAAGGCTCGCCGATCTTCTTCTCGAGCATTGGTCTTCACTCCCAGCCATTCACATTAGTGCATTAATGCTGAACGAAACCTTTCGGACCCGCCCAACTACCATTCAGGATGCGCCCGAACGCTAATGCGGACGCGCGTCAACAGGTTTGTGATCGCCCCACCCGCGTTCGAGGCGAATTGTGGCGCCGGACCGCTAAAAATGCGCCGTTTCGGACGAAGTCCGCTAGAGCTTCAGTGCAACACGAATGCTGTCAGGGCAGCAATAACGGCAGCGGTTACGGCCAAACCGATCAGATCGCTGACTGAGAGTGGCCGCGTTGCATCACTCTTGGCCGCCGCCAGCCTCAGCTCGCGCGCAATCATGAAGAGTGGAAACGTCACACTGATGGCGATGAGAAAACCAAACAGGATATAGAGCCACACGAAGCGCATGCCGAGCCGCCGTGCTTCGATCACCATGAAAGCTGATGCCGCCAGCAGGAACAAGCCGAGGTCGACAGCGATCGAGCGGCTCGCCGGATTGGCCCGGGTTTCCTGCACGAACACCTGAAGGGCGGAGAGCGGGCCGCCGCCGGCATAGGCGAGATTCTGGCTCCAGGTCGCCAGCAACGCCGCCAAGGCTACAAGCACATAGAACCCGATCAGGACGCCCTGACTTGGCATCAAGCGGACTGAGCTCACGCCCCGCGCCCCGGCCAGCAGCCTTAGAACCAGCCCTTTTTCTTCTTCGGCGCCTCTGGTTCAGCGGCCGGCGGCCGCGATGCTTGAGATTTCGCTTGCGGGGCGGCGCCTCGGGCGGGAGCCGCGGCCGCAACCGGCTTGGTCGACTGCGGCTGCGCCCTGCCGAGCGGCGAATTCTTAGGAACCGGCCCAAGCTTGTCCGCAAACCACATGAACATCCTCCCTGACCCGACCCTCTTTAGCTCATTTCCGAGCCGAGCCAACTCGAAGCGGCGGGACGGGTGCTTAATTCTTGGCCAGCTGATCCGCGACTCACTCTCCGCGGCGTTGTGGAAGGCGGCGCAACAAGCCCCTCCTGACCCGTTGCAGCGAAGCAGACAGCATGTCTAAAGCAGTCACGAAATGCCTAGGCGCGCCCGGAGCAAGACACATCGTTCGCGAAACAGCGAGCCGCACTGGGCGGCGCTTCCGGATGACGAACTGCTCGCCCTGCCGCTCAAACATCTGAGACTAACGTTCACGGGCTCCTGGCTTGACGACCGCCTGCAGGATTTGAACGGCGAACTGCGCGAACATGACGTCAAAGTGCGTGCGCACGGCTGGATTTCCGAAGATTGGTTCAGCGCGCCGGAGACATCAGGCATCGCCTTTCCGTTCTATCTCGCGCATCCGCGGCTGTTGCGGCTCGAGCGCAAGATGATGCTCGAGGCCGAAGGCGGCACACGGCGCGAATGCATGCGCATTCTGCGCCACGAAGCCGGGCACGTTGTGCAATACGCATTCGGCCTGCACCGTCGCCGCCGCTGGCAAATGCTCTTTGGCCGCGCCTCCAAGCCATACCCGGAGCACTATCAACCTAACCCGGCGAGCAAGAACTACGTCCAGTATCTGCGGCGCTGGTACGCACAGTGCCACCCGGATGAGGATTTCGCCGAGACGTTCGCCGTGTGGCTGACGCCGCGGTCGAACTGGCGCAAGCATTATGCGGATTGGCCGGGAGCGCTGAAGAAACTTGAGTACGTCGATGAGCTGATGGCCGAGATTGCCGGCCAGAAGCCGCTGCCGCAGCGGCGCCTCACGGTCGACCCGCTGAACAAACTAACCATCACGCTGGGCGAACACTATCAGCGCAAGCGCGAT
>JAFEDV010000312.1 GCA_018241475.1 Pseudomonadota bacterium
GCTCGCGGTCGAGAAGGCCAGAACGACGGGATCACGCACCATGCCGACCAACCGAAGGATTCGCGGACCGACAAACACAAAGCCGGCGGCCACCAGCAACGTCCAGAGCGCCCCAAGCGCGAGGTAAAAACCGCCGATGAAACGCCCATAGGTGACGAGAATGTCCAATCCATTCTCGGTCACCGTCGCGGCGATCGCCGCAAACACTGCAAGCGGCGCGAAGTTCATCACATATCCTGTGACCTTCAGCATCACGCGCGAGACACGTTCGGCAAGATCGACGACAGGCCGGCCTTGTTCGCCCAGCGCTGCGAGCCCCACGCCGAAGAACACCGAGAAAATCACGATCTGCAGGATCGAGTTGGTCGCCATGGCGTCGAAGATCGAGGTCGGCACCAGATGCGTGACAAAGTCATTGAGGTTCAGCGCAGACGCCTGGGGCGCATTGCCATCGGCGGGGATAGGCAAATGCAAGCCGACGCCGGGTTGCAGTGCGTGCACGATCGCCAAGCCAAGCAGCAGCGAGAAAACCGAGGCGGTGACGAACCACAGCAACGTCCGGACACCCACGCGCCCGAGCGATCCGGTTCCACCCATGTGCGCGATGCCGACGACGAGCGTCGACAGCACCAGGGGTGCAATAATCATCTTGATCAGGCGCAGGAAAATATCGGTGACCAGTTTGAAATTGGAGGCGATCGCCGGCCAACTGGCCGAAGGCTGTTGTTGGTGCAGCACGTAGCCCACGGCCACGCCCGCGATCATGCCGATAAGAACGAACAGTGTGAGAAATCTCTGCATGCCGCTCGCTTAGCGGCTAGGCTCGCGCCGCAAAAGCCAAATTCGTCTGGCGTCAGCGCTTGATTTCGCCCCGCGCGCCACGCAGACATCGCGGCAGGGAGCCTTCCATGAACGTGCTGCGCGCCGCTATCGGCATATTCGGCTTGGCGCTATTGGGTCTGCTCGCATGGGCGGCGCTGTCCATGCAGGATCTGCACGGCACGTTCGGAGATCAACTCGCCGTTATGACAACGCTGCCTTGGGGCGTAGCCAGCCTCGCCGATCTCTATGTCGGGTTTCTGCTGTTCGCGGTGCTGGTCTTCCTTACGGAGCGCTCGTGGGTCGTCGCCGCCCTCTGGGCTGTACCGGTATTTTTCATCGGCAACATCTGGTCGGCGTTGTGGTTCGTGATCCGTTTGCCGCATCTGGCCCGGCAATTGTCTAAACCCGACTGGCCAACGTCTTGAACAAGTTGCGGAGCACGTCCGCCAATGCCCGCGCTTCCTCCTCACGTTGCCCGCCCGCACGCCACGCCACGCCAATCGAACGGCCGATGACTGGGTCTGCAAACGGCCTCAGCACGACCTTTGCGCCCGCCGCCGCGCCGCCCTCCGCCGCCAATTTCGGCAACAGCGTCACGCCCATGCCCCCCGACACCATTTGCACTAGCGTGTACAAACTCGTGGCGCCTGCATCGGCGGTGTTGCGCCCCGGCGCCAAATTGCACACCGAAAGCGCGTGATCTCGCAGGCAATGGCCGTCATCGAGCAACAACACGTCTTCGTGCTTCAGGTGCTCCGGTGACAAGTCGTTGCGCTTGGCGAGAGGATGCCCTTCTGGCGCCAGAAACAGGAACTCGTCTTCCGCGACGGTCGCCGTAGCGATGCCCTGCGCAGTGTAGGGCAGCGCGATCAGCGCCGCATCCAGCGTCCGCGCGCGCAATGCGTCGATCAGGCGGGCGGTCAAATCCTCGCGCAGCTTTAGACGCAGCTCCGGATATCGGCTCTTCAGCACCGGCAGCGCGCGTGGCAGCAGAAACGGCGCGATCGTCGGAATTGCACCGAGCCTGAATGCGCCACTGAACGGCTTGCCAGCCGAGTGCACGGTGCGCACCAGTTCCTCCACTTCGCTGAGCGCCCGCAAAGCATGCTCCGCCGCCGCCTCTCCCGCCGGCGTCAAGACCGCCCCCATGCGGCCACGTTCAACGAGCGTTGCGCCCAGCGCCGTCTCCAATTCCTTGATCCCCGCCGACAACGTCGGTTGCGTCACGCCGACCGCCTCTGCCGCCGCGACGAAACTTCCCTCCGCCTGCAGAGCTGTAAGGAATTGCAGTTGCCGCAACGTCGGGATGGAGGAAGCAGGAAGCCTGGCGTCCATTGGGATAATCTATCTCTTGAAGAACATATATCGATCTTCTCTTGAGGCTCTCAAGCGGCGGACGCCGGAAAAGCCCTGCGATGAGGCGCTCCCCCTCCCGCGAGGGCGGGTGGAACAGCTTTCAGGACTTTCGAAGATCAGGCGGCGCGCGCCGCTATAACCGCGCGTTCGATCCGTAACGGCACGCGGATCGTGAACGTCGAGCCCGCGCCGACTTCGCTCGTCACGCTGACTTCGCCGCCGATCGCATGCGCCATCCGCTGTGCGATCGAAAGGCCGAGTCCCATGCCGCCTTTCGCGCGCGTGGAGGTCGAATCGATCTGGGTGAACGGCTGGAACACGCGCGACAGGGCCTCGCCGGCGATGCCGATGCCGGTGTCTGAAACCGCAATCGTCAGCCATTGCCGCCCGTCGCCGAACACGCAATCCGCATTGATGGCGATCAGCCCGTCTTCGGTGAACTTCACCGCATTCGACACGAGCGCATTCAGACACACGCCTAGCTTGCTGCTATCCGTGTGGGCCCGCGCCGCTTCCGCCGACACGCGCACGGAGATCCTGTTGCCGCTCTCTCGCGCTTCGTCATGCACCACCGCGACGGCGTCATCGATCAGGTTGCGCACATCGAGGTCCGAGGGCGAAAGCCCATCCTTGCCTGCATCGATGCTCGACATGTTGAGAATCTGATCGATCAATCCGAGCAGATGCCGCGCCGATCCGGTGATTCGCGAGGCATCGTCCGCCAGGTCCTTACGGCCCTCCGCGCTCATGTCCTCCTGGATGATTTCGGAATAGCCGATCACCGCGTTCAGGGGCGTGCGTAACTCATGCGTCATCACCGCCAGGAATTCCGACTTGGCGCGGTTGGCCTCCTCGGCCTCCAGCTGTCTCGCTTCCGCCTCGATCTGACGCTCCTTGGCCTGCTTGTTCGCCGCGCGAAGGCCAGTCACCATGCGTCCGTTATAAAGGGCGGCGCGAACGACGTAGGCAAGAAAGCCGGCCACGCCGCACGCCGCGCCGACGGCGCCATAGAGTGCGCTATGCGGATCCTGTTGGAACGGCAAGAACGGCATCACCAACAGACAGATCGCCGCCGGCGCTGCGGTCACCAGCATGAACACCGGCGCCTGGAACAGGAACAGCATCACGCTGACCATCGAACTCGCCGCCATCAGCACCGCGAGCACCCGGCCCGGTCCGCCCCCGGCGGATGCAAGATAAAGCGTCATTGCCGCGAACACGATTACGCTGAAAGCGCAGCCCCACAGGAAGAGGCCGCCCGAGCTGACGCGGGTCTTGCCGCGCGTTTCCAGATACGAATGGCCGAGCATGGCGTCGAAGCCGGTCGACAGCATCACCGCCAGGAACCAGCCGAAGCCTGCCGCGAAAGATTCAAGAACGAACGATGCGCCCAATGCGAACAACGTTCCGACGCCCATCCGCCAACGTAGGCTGGAGACGTGCGCCTTGGCCGCGGCCAGCATCGAGGGATCGTGAAAGTTCAGCAAGCGCTGCTCCGCCTGACCCAGGCTTAGCCGTGGTGTGCTTGCATTTGGATTAACCGACGCCTGCTAGACGGCGCCCAACGGCAAATGTGATGGATTATTTCGGCTCCGATGCGAGCGCTTACGCATGAGTGATTTCGACGCCGTCATCGTGGGCGCAGGCGCAGTCGGCCTCGCCTGCGGTTACGCGCTCGCCAGGCGCGGCCGCAGCATTGCCGTGCTCGAGCGCGAAACCGTCATTGGCTCAGGCATTTCGGCGCGCAATTCGGAGGTCATTCACGCCGGGCTCCATTACCCGACCGGTTCGCTCAAAGCGCGACTATGCGTCGCCGGCCGCCACGCGCTCTACGCATTTCTGGACGCTCACAATGTCGCCTACCAACAGTGCGGCAAACTGATTGTAGCGACCGAAGAGAGCGAGATCCCCGCGCTCGAACA
>JAFEDV010000313.1 GCA_018241475.1 Pseudomonadota bacterium
AGACCGACCTTCATCACACCGCTCCCAGAAGCGCCTGCAGCGCCTCGCGCCCGCGCGCCAGCCGGCTCGTCACCGTGCCGACCGGTACGCCGAGAACGTCAGCCGCCTCGCGATAGGCGAGACCTTCCACGCACACGAGCGCGATCGCCTCGCGCTGTTCGGCCGGCAATCGCTGCATGGCGCTCCAGACGTCCTGTGCCTCCAGGCGTGCATGCATTGCATTCTCTCCATCCTCGCCCACCTGGTCGCCGAGCTCCGCGGCGACGAAAGTGCGGCCTCTCCTGGTGCGCGAGCGGGCCTCGTCGATCCAGGCGTTACGGACGATGCTGAACAGCCACGCATCGAGACGGGTGCCCGCCTGAAACTGATCGAGACGCCCCAGCGCCCGCTCAATCGCCATCTGCACGATGTCGTCGGCGTCGGCGACCTGACCGGTGAGGGAACAGGCGAACCGGCGAAGGCGCGGCAACAGCGCGATGATGTCTGAGCGGATCTGGTCGTCGCTCGCCATCTGTTCTCCAAACGAGCCGGTTCCCGGTTTTAATCCAGCGCCGTTGCGTTTTGCGCGGAGGGGAAGAGAATTCCAGCTTCGACCGTTTCTGTAGAGTATGAGAGTGCGGCGTTTCGCCATCCTCGCCATCGCGTTGGCGCTGCAGACCGGGCCGGCTGTCGCCCAGCTCGGAGGCCTGGGCTTGCCTCAGGTCCAGCTGCCGTCGCTGCCGAGCGCAGGGCAGAGCGTTTCGCGGACGGTTGAGGGCGTCGAGGCCACGGTTCGCGATCTGCCGCAGACGACCAACGCCCAAATTCGGTCGCTGCTGCGATTGCACCGCGACCTGATCGACCGCGACCCGCAGGGGTTTCCCATCGTGCGCGGGGAAGTGTTGGCGATCGCGCCGAACGCTGCGGCGCTCTCGGCGGCGCGGGCGATTGGATTCGCCATCGAGCGCACCGATACGATCGATGGCGTCGGCGACCTCGTAACGCTGCGCGCCCCAGACGGCTTGGGCGCGTCCGCTGCGCTGCAGCGGCTGCGTCGCGCCGATCCGCAGGGCGTCTACGATCTGGATCATATCCATCTGCTGGCCGGCATGGGCGCGGTGGCGCCCGCGCAACCGGCGGGCGCAGCGCTCGTTAGGGGCGCCCGCATCGGTCTCATCGACGGCGGCGTCGGCGCGCACCCGTCGCTTGCGGGCGTCGTTGCCGAGCAGCGTCCCTTTTCGAGTGCGTCCATTGTAACGACGGCGCACGCCACCGCGATTGCGTCCTTGTTGGCCGGGCATGGCGCTGGCGTTGAAGGGGCGGCGCCAGGCGCGCAGATCTATGTGGCCGACATTTATGGCGGCCAGCCGACCGGCGGCTCCGCAGCGGCATTAGTGCGGGCGCTGTCATGGCTGGCGTCGGGCGGCGTGCCTGTGATCAATGTGAGCTTGGTTGGACCGCGCAACCGCATCGTCGAAGCGATTGTAGAGCGTCTGGTTGCGCGGGGATTTGTGATTGTCGCCGCAGTCGGCAATGACGGCCCAGCGGCGCCGCCGCTGTTTCCCGCATCGTACGCCGGCGTTGTCGGCGTGACCGGCGTCGATCTCAATCGGCGCGTGTTGATTGAAGCTGCACAAGGTCCGCAAGTCGAGTTCGCGGCGCCGGGCATGCCCGTTGCGGCGTCGGGAAGCGGCGTCGCCCGCGTGCGCGGAACCTCATACGCCGCGCCCATTGTGGCGGGCCTGCTGGCGACGCGCATGGCCGCGGCAGATCCCGTGCAAGCGGAAACCGCCATTGCGTCATTGCGCAACGAAGCGCGCGATCTCGGCGCGCACGGGCGCGACAACGTTTATGGTTACGGCCTCGTCGGCGCTAATTTTCTGCTGACCAGCGCGCGTTAATCGGAGTTTCCTGACCAGATTCAGGGAAGAAAACCAAAGCGACATCCGTTCTCCATGCGGCACCGGCTCGTAAACGCCGGTCAGATTTCGCGAAGGAGAACTCTCATGAAACGCATGTTGTTGATCGGTGCGGCGGCCATGGCGATGGCTTTCGTAGCGCAGCCTGCCTCCGCGCAATTGCTTGGCGGCAGCGGCGGGTTGACAGGCGGCCTCGGGGGCGCCGTCGGCGGACTTGGCGCCAACGCGACCGGATCAATCGCTGGCAGCGTCAGCAGCAATGCCGACACCAGCCGGGTCGACCAGGCGGCCACACGCGCGCAGGCGCGCGCCGCGCAGGCCGCACAACGCGCGCGTGATCGCGCGCGTCAGACAGTGAGCACTGCTGAAAGCGCTGTGAACAGCGCCAATGGCGTCGCGCAGGCAAGCGGCAGTGGCGCCGGCAACGGCAGCATCGGCCTCGGCCCCCTGAGCGCGGAAGGCCAGGGCGAAGCTCAGGGCACAGCCAGCGGCGCGGTGTCGACACCGAGCGCAGGCCCGATTGTCGGCGCGGTGCATCGCGACGCAACCGGGGCGATGGCGCGCGCACGCGGCGTCGTCGGTCGCGTCCGCAACGCCAAACCGGACGTAGCGGTCGACGGGTCGGCGTCGGTCAGTGGTTCGGCCTCGGCGGACGCATCCGGCGCGAGCGCCAACGGCTCGGCCAATGGCGGCGCATCGGTGAACGGGCATCCGTAAGAAGCGCAGGGCGACGGCGCACTTCGGGCGCCGTCGCCCCTTGGCGGGAGCAACGCGGTGAAATCCGGCCGTCGTCCATTCAAGCACAAGGGAATGACGCTGTTTGCGGTCGCGCTCTGGATCGGCGCGTGGGCGATGTGGCTGTGTCTGCGGTAGGCGGGGACTTTTCGCGAAAGAAATGGTGCCTGGGGGCGGAATTGAACCACCGACACGCGGATTTTCAATCCGCTGCTCTACCAACTGAGCTACCCGGGCATCTGGCGGGCCCCGGGGAGGGGGCGCCGAAAGCTCGCGGTTTATAGGGGTTGGAGTC
>JAFEDV010000314.1 GCA_018241475.1 Pseudomonadota bacterium
AGACTCGCCGCATAATTCCGGCCCGGCCGTGAGCCGCGGGGAGGAAAATCATGCGCATGATGGGCCACAATGTGCTCGCAATCGCCGCTGCGGCGATTGCGATCTATGCCGTCGAATTCGTGATCTTCGCAGCAACGATGACGCAGCAGCAGTATTCGGCGCTGAGCGGATACAGCGTGGAGAGCATGGCTGCCAGCGCGGCCCGCATGCCGTTCGGCGCCATCCCCCCACTGCTGGCGGCGATCGGGCTGTCGTTCGCCGTAAAATGGCGGAACAAGGCAGGCTGGATGGCTGGGGTTACGACCGGCGTCATCGTGGCGATTTGCTTCGGCGTCGGCGTCAGCCTTTACAGTTTCGTGTATGGTCCAAACAGCGCGGCGTTCGTCGGCGTGGACCTGGTCCATTTCCTTGTCAGCTATGGCGTTGCCGGCGCGATCTTGGGCGCCTGGAAGTAGAATCGGGGCGGCAACGCAAGAGAGGGAGGGCGCACTTGCCTATTGCCATGGGGCCTTGTTGGCTTACTCCCTTCGCCGATGCGCATTCTGTGCACCAATGATGACGGCATCCACGCCACGGGCTTGGCAGTGCTGGAAAAGATCGCACGCGGCTTCAGTGACGATGTCTGGGTGATCGCCCCGGAGCACGAACAATCGGGCGCGTCGCGGGCGCTCACTCTGACGGCGCCGATCCGCGTGCGGCAGGCCGGGTCGAAGCGCTTTGCGGTTTCGGGCACGCCGACCGACTGCGTGCTCTTGGGCATTGAGCATCTTGTAGAAGGCGCGCGACCGGATCTCGTGCTGTCTGGCGTCAATCGCGGACAGAACATCGCCGAAGACGTGACATTTTCCGGCACCATCGCCGGCGCGATGCAAGGCATGCAACTCGGCATTCCGGCGATTGCGCTTTCCCAGGCGCGCGGCTTGCGCGGCGAGGAGGCGGCGATTCCGTGGGAAACGGCGGAGACATTCGGGCCGGGCGTCGTCGGCACGCTGCTGAAGCATGGTTGGCCCAAGGACGTGCTGATGAACGTGAATTTCCCCGATGTCGAGCCGCAGGATGTCGCCGCCGTTGAAATGACTTTCCAGGGCCGCCGCGATCAGCAAGTGATTTACGCCGACAAACGCACCGATCCTCGCGGCGGCGCCTATTTCTGGCTCGGCTTCCGCGGCAAGCGTTCCGATCCCCCGGAAGGTTCCGACATTCGCGCCATATATGACGGGCGGATCTCCGTAACGCCGCTGCACATCGATCTGACGCATCGCGAAAGCATACACGACCTCAAAGGCGTGCTGGGCGGGGCGGCGCCAAAGGAAATTCCTGGCCTCGTTGGCGAGTAGCCAAAGGATGCTTCGTGCTCACGACTGACGACCATGCAAACGTCTGACAAAGATCGCCTGATGCGGTTCGTTCTGGGAATGCGACAGTCGGGCGTCACCGACGCGCGCGCGCTGTCGGCCCTGGAGCGGACGCCGCGCATGGCCTTCGCGCCGGATCATCTCGAAGGCTTGGCGATGGACGACATTCCGCTGCCGCTGCCGCACGGACAGACCATGACGAAACCATCCTTGATCGGGCGCATCGTCACGGCGCTGGCGCCGCAAGCGGAGGACGGCGTGCTCGAGGTCGGCGCGGGCTCCGGTTACCAAAGCGCGGTGATTGCCGCGCTGGCGCGCAAGGTCGTCACGGTGGAGCGCTGGCGGGACCTGGCGGCCGAGGCGCGCACGCGCATGGGCCGCGCACGGCTGCTTCACGTGCTGGTGCACGCCGGCGATGGCTTCGAAGGATGGACGGACGACGCTCCCTACGACCGCATCGTGATCAACGCTGCGGTTGAAGATCTGCCGTTGCCGCTGCTCGATCAGCTGAAGCCCGGAGGCGTGCTGATCGCACCAGTCGGCCAATCTGACGGGCAAAGACTGGTCCGCTATCGCAACGGTGAGCGTGAGGATCTTGGCGCGGTCAGGTTTTCGCCCCTTGAGCGCAATCTCGGCGACCTCGAAACGACAGCCTGATCGAATTGCAGCCGCGCTTGATTCTGGCAGACCATCCGATCGTGAGACTCGTGATCGTCCTCACGGCGCTTGCGATGGCGGCGCCTGCACTCGCCCAGGAGCAGCAGCCGAACTGGGCGGCGGGTCCGGGCACGCCGCTCTCGGCGTGGGCGATGCAGCCGACGCAGAGCGACCCGCGCGAGCCGCCGCGCAGCGTGCGCGTTGCGCGCGGGCAGTCGCTCTACGACGTTGCCGCCCTCTATCAGATTCCTATGTTGGCGCTGATCGAAGCCAATGGGCTTGAGCCGCCATACTCCGTATCACCGGGAACGGTGCTGCGCCTGCCGGCGCCCAACATCCACGTGGTGCGCGAGGGCGAGCGCTTCGATGACATCGCGCGCGCCTTCAACATCGATCTGCATTCGCTCGGCACGCTGAACCGCATGCGGCCGCCATATGTGGTGCGACCGGGCGACCGCATTGTGCTGCCGGCAGGCGCGCGCGGCGACGATACGGAAGAGCAATACGGGCCGCCGGCGCCCGCGCCGGCCAGCGCCGAGACTGGCCGCGTACCGCCGCCGGCCCTTACAGCCTCGCGTTTTGGATGGCCGCTTCGTGGCGAGGTCGTCGCGCGTTACGGCGCACAGGCGAACGGCGCGCGCCTCGACGGCATCGAGATCGCCGGCCGCGAGGGCGATCCAATCGCCGCCGCCGCCGATGGAGATGTCGTCTATGCAGGCTCGGATCTCGCCGCCTATGGCACGCTCGTGCTGATCCGACATGCCGGCAATTATGTGACCGCTTACGGATTCGCACGGCGAGCGCTGGTGCGGGAGGGACAGCAGGTGCGTGCAGGCCAAGCGATTGCGCAATTGGGGTCGCGGCCGGACGGACGAGCGCGGCTGTTGTTTCAAGTGCGCCAGGGCGCGCATGCGGTCGATCCTGCGCCGTTGCTCGGGTTCGTCCCGGATTGACTCGCGAACTGCGGCCAAACGGCGCGAAACCCGGTTTCAGCCGCATTGAAATGGGAGGCGGCGACGATATAGTCCCGGCCTTCGCGGGGATGGCCCCGCTGCTACCTTTGGGTCCGGGCGGCGGTTCGCGCGCCTTCAGCGAGGATCAATGTTCATCTCCGACGCGTACGCACAAGCGGCCGGCGCCGCAGCCGCCGCCGATCCCATGCAGGGCATCATCGGTTCGTTCCTCCCGCTCATCCTCATGGGCGCGGTTTTCTATTTCTTGCTGCTGCGGCCGCAGATGCAGCAGCGCAAACGTCACCAGGAGATGTTGAAGGCGTTGAAGAAAAACGATGTCATCATCACCCAAGGGGGGCTGATCGGCAAAGTGCGCTCGGTGCAAGAGGATGAAGTGCGCGTCGAACTGGCGCCCAATGTGGAGGTGCGCGTCGTGCGTGCGGCGGTTGCCGAAGTTAAATCCAGGACCGACCCTGCGCCCGCCAACGACACCAAGCCGGCTTCCGCGAGCTAAGTTCCATGTTGCAGCTTCCGCGCTGGCGAGTGATCCTCGTCATCATAGTCACCGTGCTGGGCTTCACGTTCGCGCTGCCCAATCTATTGCCGCCGTCGGCGCGTGCGCACCTGCCGCCGTTCCTCAAGCCGATGAACCTTGGACTGGACTTGCAGGGCGGCTCGCACCTGCTGCTCGAGGTCGACACCAACGCGATGAAGCGCCAGCAGCTCGACAATCTGGCCGAGCAGATGGCCTCGACGCTGCGCGACGCCAATCCTCGTATTCTCTACACCGGCCGCGGCGTCGTCGGCGACGCCGCTCGCGTGACGCTGGTCGATCCCAGCCAGATGCAGGCGGCGCTGCGCGCGCTGCGCGTGGTCACGCAAAACACGACCGGCACAGCCGAGACAATCACGCTCGCACCGGGGGCGACACCCGGGTTGATCGAAGCGCGCATGACCGATGCGGGCCTGCGCCAGCTCAGCCGCCAAGCTGCGGAGCAGTCGATTGAAGTCATCCGGCGCCGGATTGACCCCAACGGCACCAGCGAAGTCTCGATCGTGCGCCAGGGCGATCAGCGCATCGTCGTACAGGCGCCGGGGGTGTCCGACCCGGAGATGCTGAAGCAACGCATCGGCCAGACCGCGCTGATGACGTTCAATCTGGTGCGCGAGAACGACAGCCCGAACGGTCCGCTGGCGCCCGGCGCGGCGGTGGCGCATCCTTATCCGGGGGTCGGCAACGAGACCGTGGTCGTGCAACGCCGTCCCGAGTTCACCGGCGAGCATCTGCGCAGCGCCCATCCCTCTACGGATCCACAAACCGGTCAATTCGTGCTGACATTTTCGCTCGATGGCCAGGGAACGCGCATATTCTGCCGCGTGTCGCGTGAGCACACCGGCCATCGCTTCGCCATTCTGCTCGACAACCAGGTGCTGACGGCGCCGGTAATCAATGAGCCGATTTGCGGCGGCAGCGGTCAGATCTCGGGCAACTTCACGGCGCAAAGCGCCAACGACCTCGCCATCATGCTAAACGCGGGCGCACTTCCGGCGCCGCTGACCGTGATAGAACAGCGCAGCGTCGGCGCAACGCTCGGCCAAGCCGCCATCCAGGCCGGCTCGCACGCGACGCTCTATTCTTCGATCGCGGTCGTTATCTTCATGACGCTGGCTTACGGACTGTTCGGAATCCTGGCGATCCTGGCGTTGATCGTGAACATGGCCATGATTATCGGCGCCATGAGTGTGGGCGGAGCGACGTTGACGCTCCCCGGCATCGCGGGCTTGGTTCTCACCATCGGCATGGCCGTCGACGCCAACGTGCTGATCTACGAACGCATGCGTGAAGAACAGTCGCACGGACGAAGCGCCGCGATGTCGATCGACGCGGGCTTCAACCGCGCTATGGTGACGATCATAGACACGCACCTGACGCAGTTTCTGGCGGCTTTGATTCTGTTCAATTTCGGCGAAGGCCCTGTAAAGGGTTTTGCGTGGACGCTTTCGATCGGTTGCATCACGTCGGTGATCACCGCGACGTTCGTGACGCAGGCCCTCATCGCCATCTGGTTCCGCTTCACGCGGCCGAAGCACTTGCCGATTTAGACGCGAGCCTCGTTCATGCCCTGGCCACTCATCAAGCTCCTGCCAAAGAAGACGAACTTCAAGTTCGTCCGCTTTGCGATCTTTGCCGCTTTCCTGTCCATCGTCGCAGTCGCCGGCTCGTTCGTGGCGATGTTCACCGGCGGTTTGCGCGACAATCCGATCGCGGTTTACCAGGCCGCGGAAGGCGACCCATTGGCGCGCATCGGCGCGGTGATGAGCCGCGGATTCAACCTTGGCATCGACTTCCGAGGCGGCACCAGCATGGAGATTAGATCGCCTGGGGGCCGGATTGACTCCGCTTCGCTACAAGGCGCTTTGGCGGAAATGCATCTGGGCGAAGTCGAGGTGCAGAACTATTCGGACGCCAGCCGCGCGACGGTCAGCTTCCAAACGCCAGGCGCCAATCCAAGCGCTGTGGTCGAGCGTGTGAGGGCCCAAATTAGCCGGGTTGTGCCAAATGTGGAATTTGGAAGCGTCGACGCGATCAGCGGCAAGGTGTCCGAGGAGCTGTTCTCGGGCGGCTTGATCGCGCTGGGACTGGCCATCGTCCTGATGCTGATCTACATCGCCTTCCGCTTCGAATTTCAGTTCGGCGTCGGCGCGGTGTTCGCGC
>JAFEDV010000315.1 GCA_018241475.1 Pseudomonadota bacterium
GGTCAGCATCGCGCCTTGTCGGACAGCGACACCAATCTCATTCTGAGGTGCAAGGCTCACCCCAATCAGCGCCGCCGTCAGCACCGCGCCAAGTACAGCCATGCTCAACACCAAGCGCCAATTCTGGCGTACAAAGTGCAATGCCGAGCCGACGCATTGCCGCGCTGAAACCTGAGCTGTCATGCCCGCCCTCTTGCCCGCCTTCGTGCTGGAAAGCGAGGGGCAGGCGGCGGGTTTGCGCTTCGGAAAAAAACCCTTCAGCGCTTGCGCCAGCGCATTGTCGCGCTTCTTGCGCTCGACGTCAGCCTTGCTTTCGAGCCAGGTGATCTGCACCACCTTGCGCTCGCCTTCGTAAGGCAGGTGCCCGTGCCAGGAATTGTCGGAACGCAGGAAGCCGAGGAAGTTGCCCATCAGCGGCGGCACTTCGGCGACAGTCGATTCAAAATCATGCTCGTCGCGCAGCACCCGCACCGTGCCAGCCGCGCCCGCCGGCCAAGCCCGATTGAAATAGATGAGCATAGTGGCGAGCTTCGACTTGCCGTCGGTATGGATGCGCCCAGCCCGCTTCGGGCATTGGCGCATGATCGTCACCAGGCGCGGGCGCGGGCGCAGGTCGAAGCCCAGAAGCTCCGAAGCCGCCGACGCCATCTCATCGCCCTGCAGCTCGTCGAGAAACTCAGCAAATGCGCCGGTCGGCTTCACCTCTTCGAGCGTGAGGTAACCCGCGTGCTGCAATTTCGGAAAATCCCGCTCCAGCGCATCGATCCGGTCGGCCTTGAGCGCGCCTTCGCCGGTGAAATGCGAAAACGGCTCGCGCGCGGTATGCGCCCGCTTGAACGCCTCGAGGTCGATGTAGCTGAGGGTCATGACCGGCTCCGAACTTAGAACTGCCGCCTTGGCGCTACAAGCAGCGCTTGCGCGACCCATCGCCCCGATGCAGTTAGCTTTCCATGCGCGAAATCAAACCGGTTCATGTTGTGGGCGGTGGTTTGGCCGGCTCGGAAGCCGCCTGGGCGCTGGCCAACGCCGGCGTGCCGGTGGCGCTGCATGAAATGCGGCCGGTGCGCATGACCGACGCGCACAAGACCGAAGCGTTCGCCGAGCTGGTGTGCTCCAACTCCTTCCGCTCCGACGACTGGACCGGCAATGTTGTGGGCCTCCTGCACGCCGAGCTGCGGCGCTGCGGTTCGCTGGTGATGGCTTGCGGCGATGCGGCGCAAGTGCCGGCAGGATCGGCGCTGGCGGTGGACCGCGAGGTCTTTTCCGATGCAGTGACGAAGGCGCTCACAGCGCATCCGCTGATCGAGGTGCGGCGTGAGGAGATTAGGTCGATCGATCAACTCCTGAGTCATTCCGGACGCGCGGAGCGCGATCCGGAACCTAGAGGCGACGACGGGAATGATACGCTGGGTTTCGGCTCTACGGCGCTTCGCGCCTGCGCCCGGAATGACTCAGTCATCTTTTGCACCGGGCCGCTCACCTCTGCGGCGCTTGCGGATTCCATCCGCAACGCCACCGGCGAAGACAGCCTCGCTTTCTTCGACGCCATCGCGCCGATCGTGCACGCCGATTCCATCGACTTCGACATCGCCTGGCGCCAGTCGCGCTACGACAAGGAAGGACGCGGCGGCGACAAGGCAGCCTACGTCAACTGCCCGATGGATCAGGCCCAGTACGAGGCGTTCATCGCCGCGCTCAACGCCGCACCCAAGACCGAATTCAAGGATTGGGAAAAGTCGACCCCCTATTTCGAGGGCTGCCTTCCGATCGAAGTGATGGCTGAGCGCGGACCCGACACGCTCCGCTTTGGCCCGATGAAACCGGTGGGACTTGCCGATCCGCGCAGCGGCAAACGCCCCTACGCCGTGGTGCAGCTTAGGCAGGACAACAAGCTCGGCACGCTCTTCAACATGGTCGGCTTCCAGACCAAGCTGAGATACGGCGCGCAGGAGGAAATCTTCCGCATGATCCCCGGCCTGCGCGACGCCCGCTTCGCGCGGCTTGGCGGCATCCATCGCAACACTTTCCTGAACTCGCCGAAGCTGCTGGACGAGACGCTGCGCCTCCGCGCAGAACCCCGCATTCGCTTCGCCGGCCAAGTCACCGGCGTGGAGGGCTACGTCGAAAGCGCCGCCATGGGCCTGCTCGCTGGACGCTTCGCGGCGGCTGAGCGATTGGGGCGCGCGCCTGCGCCGCCGCCACAAACCACCGCGCTAGGCGCGCTGATCGCCCATATCACCGGCGGCCACATCGGCCCCAAAGGCGCGTTCCAGCCGATGAACATCAATTTCGGCCTCTTCCCCGAAATCGCAGCGCCAACCCACACGGCTGACGGACGCAAGCTCAAGGGCGAAGAGCGAAGCCGCGCCAAGAAGCGCGCGCTGGCGGATCGGGCCTTGTCCGATTTGGACGCGTGGCTGAGCGCCGGAGTCCAACGTTCCCCGGCCGAAGCGCGTTAGCGCGGCGTTGACTCAGAGCCGTCCCGTCGCGGACGCCGCAATCAGCTTCAGCTGGCGCGCGAACAAGCTGCATTCGGCGCGCCCGTTTTCGATCCCGCGCAGATAGAGGGGCGTGAGCGTCACGTAGCCGATCGCCGGGAAGGCGTCCGCGGAAACAGCCTGTGCGCGCGCCTGGGCATATGAGGCGCGCGCGTGCGCGACCATCGCATGCGGATCGTCGGCCTCCTTGGGCAGGATGGATCGCCCCTTTGCGCGCCAGTGCGCCGCCGCGCGCAGCAGCCCCGCATAGCCCCAGGCGCGCGCGGAGGCGCTTACGACCTCTGCAGTCAACGTCGACCGGCAGGCTGCCGCGGCGATGCGTATGACGTTGCCCGCCGTCCCCTCGAGGTAGGTGTCGATCTCCGCGAAAGTCGCGAACGGCGCTGCGTCCAGATCGCGCGCACGCGCAACGATCAGCGCCTCAAGCGCTTCCAGCGGCAGCGGCGTCTCCAGGTGCGCCTGGGCGAGCGCCGCGAGCGCCGGATGCGCGCGTGCGGGCTTGCCGTCGAACACCTCCGCCAACGCCTCGCGCCACCATTGCAGGCGGATGTCGCCGATCGGGGCCTGGGTGACCACGTCGGCGGTCCGCGCGATCTCGTGGTTCAGCGCATAGATCGCCGCCAGCCGGACGCGCACCGCCGCCGGCGCAAAACGGCTTGCGAGCCAGCGATCTTCGTCAACGCGCCGGACCTCGGCATCGAGCCTCAAGTCCGGCGCCATCGCGTCAGCCGAGCGTTTGCGCGCCCGTCATCGCCACCAGCATGGGCACTGAGAGGAAGGTGTTCACGCGCGAGAATTGACCAGCAAGCTTCGCCGCCTTGGTCTTCGCGTCGGCGGCGAGGTCGGGATACTTGTTGTCGATGTTTAGCGCCTTCTGCTGGTTTGGCCAGATGATGAACCAGACGTTGAACCACATGACGATGGCGAGCCACATGCCGATGCCGATGAAGATGTGCTTCGGTGCTGCGAATGGCGGATCGTCGATAGCGCCCAGCGTAAGCGCCTGGACCAGATAATTCTGATTCCAGGCGAGCAGCAGGCCGAAGAACAGCGTCGACATCGCGCCCCAGCGAAACCAGAACAGCGCCGCCGGCGTGATCACCTTGCCGATGGCGGGTCCGCGGTGCTCCTCGGGAATCTTCGGCGCGTTCGGCGTCTGCACGAAGTTGAAATAATAAAGCAGCCCGATCCACATGATGCCCGAGAGCACGTGCAGCCAACGCAGGCCCGCTTCCCAGAATACCCCCTCGCCGAACGCGATCCCGCGTACGCCAAGCGTGTACCAGAGGAAGAACAGCACGCCGACCGCCAGTCCCGTCCAGGCGACATAGCGGAGATTGCTCAGAAACGCGCTCATCGAACTCCTCCCTCATCCCAGGAGCGTTCTCGCTCTAACTTGCGCCCTGCGCAGCCGCCGGCGCGCTCTCCTGGTTTGGACCACGTCCGCGGCGGCTGTGCCACAGAAGAATCGCAGGCGCCGCCACATAAATCGACGAATAGGTGCCGATGACAATGCCAAACGTCATGGCGATAGCGAAACCACGCAGCGTTTCGCCGCCAACGAGCCAAAGCGCGATGGCGGACAGAAGGGCGGTCAAGCTCGTGATCATGGTGCGCGAAAGCGTTTCGTTGGTCGAAAGATCGATCACGTCACCAAGCGACATTCGCTTATATTTTTTGAGGTTTTCGCGCAGACGATCGAACACCACGACCGTGTCGTTCATCGAGTAACCGATGATGGTGAGAAGCGCAGCGATGATCGTGAGCGTGAACTCTATGCGGAAAACCGAGAACAGACCGAGAGTGAGAATGGTGTCGTGAAAGA
>JAFEDV010000316.1 GCA_018241475.1 Pseudomonadota bacterium
AGCCCCTTCTATGTCGGACAAGTGCGCACGACCTGCATCCCGACCTTGATCCAGGGCGGACATGCTGACAACGCGCTGCCGCAATCGGTGGTCGCAACGATCAATTGCCGCATCTTCCCGGGCGTCACCATCGCTTCCGTACAAGCGCAGCTGCAGCGGCTGGCGGGCGACCGCATCGCCGTCGCGCCTCTCGACCAGTATCATTCGAGCGACGCCTCGCCGCTGCGGCAGGACGTGGTCGACGCCGTGACGCATGCGGTGCATGCGCGCCATCCTGGCATTCCGATCATTCCATCGATGGCTGCAGGCGCCTCCGACGGCGTCTTCTTTCGTGAGGCCGGCATTCCGACCTATGGCGTTGGCGAGACTTTCATCAAGGAAAGCGACGACTTCTCGCACGGGCTGAACGAACGCATTCCGGTGCAGAGCTTCTATGACGGGCTCGTGCACTGGCGCGTGCTCATCAGCGAATTGGCGGGGCGGCGCTAGTCGTTAAGAGTCTGTAAACGGCTCGTATTAACGAGCGTTTGCACTTTTGCGGGCAAGGTCGGACGGTTCAGGATCGCCCACCAGCCCATGACCGCCTCCATCCCTTCTGTGGGTATGCCGATCGTCGACTATCAGTTGGCGACCGCCAATCAAGCGCAGCTGATGGCGCAATTCCAGAAGAGTTCAACTACCCGTGCGGACATCGCCGCCTACCAGACAGGCGTCGCCAAGATCACGACAGTCGATCAGTTCCTCAACAACTACAAGGTGCTGAAGGTTGCGCTGACGGCCTATGGCATGCAGGACATGATCAGCCAGAAGGGTCTGCTGAAGCAGCTGCTGACACAAGATCCGACTTCGTCGACTTCGGTCGCGCAGCGCCTAGGCAAACAGAATTGGATCGCCTTCGCGCAGGCGTACTCCCCGCTGACGACCGACGGAGGCGCGACGCTGCAAAGCCCCGACAGCGTCAACGCCGCTATCGCACGCTACACGAGCGCCGCCTTCCAGCAATGGATCGGCGTGCGCGACAATGACAGCACGCTAACCACCGCGCTCGCCGCCAAGCAGACGCTGCAGGATGCCGTCAACATCAGCGATGTCGGCGCACTCTATGCCCAATATCAGAGTCTGCCCGACGTGCAGTCGGCCGTCAGCTATTATCAACGCAATGTCGGCAACGTGAAGAGCGTCGCTGATCTGATGGGCGACCCGAAGCTGCTCGATTTCGCACTGACCGCCTATGGCATCGATCCGGCGAGCGTATCGACCGACACGGTGCAGAAGCTGCTGACAGAGTCGATCTCACAGCCCACATCGGCAGCGGCGAACAATCCCGCCTATCAAGCCTTCGCCAACGCCTTCTCGCAATTGCGGTCGCCGGGCGGAAGCGGCGCGATCTCGACGGCCCAGGCAGTCAAAGATGTCACCGACCGCTATCAGCAGCGCACGTTCTCACAGATCATCGCCACAAATACCGACGCACAGAACGTTTCGATGTTCGGCGCGGCCGGCGCAAAAAAGATCACGCAAATCCTCGGCGACGCGAAAACCGAAGCGGGGCTGGGCCTCGCGACCAGCTATTATGCCTCGCACGTCGCCAATGCACGCACGGCGGCTCAATTCGCCGCGGACAACCAACTCGTCGCCGTAGCGGAAGGCGCATACGGCTTCAGCCACATTCCCGCAGATGCGCTGAGCCAGCTTCTCACGCAGGACCCCACAGCATCGGATTCGCTGGCGCAAATCAGTCCGCAATATGCGGCGTTCGCCAAGGCCTTCTCATTCTATGGCCCCACCGGAGGCAGCTCGCAGACCGCAGCCGCCGCCATCGCCGCCATCCAAACCGCATACATGAGCAATAAGATGCAGACAACGCTGCAGACCGACATCGGTCTTGCAGCGGCGCAAGCCACCCGCAACACCAACATCCGCGAAAACGCCTCGGCTCCGCTCAATCTCTATCAGCTGTTGGGGGACTCCAACATCTCCACCGTGATTCTCGGCGCCTACAATCAGCCGGCCATGGTGGGCGCGTTCGCCCCCGATCAGCAGGTCGAAACCATCACGCACGCGGGCTTCAAAGCTGCGAGCCTCAATTCGCCGATGGCTATCGACTCGCTGATCAAGCGCTACATGGCCAATGTGGGCGCGCAAAGTGCGCCGACCTCGCCGCTGCTTACCTTGTTCGGAACAGCGCCCGATCCTGGCCAGATCACCGCGCTCGACCTTTCCTCGATCTTTGGCGGCGGCGCCAGCGCCAGCAGCGCAGCATTGGCCAATAGCCCGACCGGCTACCTGTTGAATCTGCTCTGACCGCTTTCAAACCGTGACTCAGGTCGCTTGTGCGCGCTGTCCAAGCCCGCATTCTTGTGGCGCGAGGAGGAGGAACCTCACATGAAGACCCTTACGCGCGCCATGTGTGCGCTGGCGCTGGCGGCCATGCCTCTGCTCACATCCGCGCCCGCCCAAGCCGATCCGCCCAGCTACCGGCTGAATTGCATGGGCGGGCCCGGCATGCGCATCGTCACCAACCACGACGTGCCGTCTCCTGGTCATGTCGGCGCCATTGCGATGACGATCTACTTCACAGCCGCACCGATCGCGGCGCTGCCCGGTCCGGGCCAATGCACGTGGGTGGACCGCACCTTCCGGCCGGGTGAACCGCAGGCGCTGTGGATCCGTTCGGAGAACATCGAATTTGCGTTCCAAATCACCGGCGACGGACGCGTCGTGCGCGACGCAACCGGTCCGCGCGTCAATGCCGAAGGCATGAGTGCGGAATCGGCGAACTGGGACCGCGTCGTGCATGCGGTTCTGAACGGCCAGCGCTTTTCGGTGATGGTCTACAATGTCGACAACCGCGTGATGAACATCACGTCAATCCTCTGACCCAAACAGAAGCGCCCCACCTTCGCCGATGGGGCGCTTCAATCTTGTTGCTCGCAACAGCCGCTCAAGCGCTCAGCGCTTCGGCGCCGTGGCAATACTTGAACTTCTTGCCCGAGCCGCATGGGCAGGGCGCGTTGCGGCTGACCTTGCCCCAGGTGCGCGGATCTTCGCGGTCGAAACCGTCCGGCGCGAGCGGCGGCGTATCTCCCCGCGCAGCCATCTCGTTTTCGCCGGTGTCCGGATTCTGGTGGATTTCGTAGGTCTGCACCGGACGCGGCTGCTGCATCTGCTCATCGGCCTGACCAATCTGCAGCTTCAGCAGCATGCGCGTGACCGTCGTACGCAGATCGAGGAGCATGCGCTCGAACAGCGTGAACGCTTCGGTCTTGAACTCGTTCAGCGGATCGCGCTGCGCGTAGCCGCGCAAGTGAATGACTGAGCGCAGGTGATCCAGGAAGCTCAAATGTTCGCGCCAGCGCATGTCCACGACCGATAGCAACACTTGCTTTTCGACCGCGCGCAAGCGCTCGGCGCCGAGTGCGGCGGCCTTCTGTGCATAGGCCTGGTCGACCTCGCGGATTAGTCGGTCGATGATTTCCTGCTGCGCGATGCCCTCCTCGGCCGCCCAGCGATCGAACGGCAGCTGCAAGCCGAAAATGTCGTCCGCCTCCTCGGTCAGCTCCGGCACGTTCCATTGCTCGGGATAGGCCTTCTCCGGCATGTGCCGCCAAACGAGCTTCTCGGCGACGTCGTGGCGCATGTCGCGGATGATGGGCGCGACGTCGGCGGTGCGCATGAACTCGATGCGCTGTTCGAAGATCGCCTTGCGCTGATCGTTGATGACATCGTCATAGCGCAGGAGGTTCTTGCGGATCTCGAAGTTGCGCTGCTCGACGCGGCGCTGCGACGTTTCGAGCGCCTTGTTCATCCACGGATGGACGATGGCTTCGCCCTCCTGGATGCCCGGGCCGCGCATGAGCGCATCGAGGCGCTCGGCGGCGAAGATGCGGAGCAAATCGTCTTCAAGACAGATGTAGAATTTCGACTTGCCCGGATCGCCCTGGCGCCCGGTGCGGCCGCGCAGCTGATTGTCGATGCGCCGGCTTTCGTGCCGCTCGGTGCCGAGCACGTAGAGGCCGCCCGCATCGAGGGCGAGCCGCTTCTTCTGCTCGATCTCGGCGCCGATCTGCCGGCGCAAGGTCGCGATCTGGTCCGGCGTTTCGTCGCCTTTGAGCGCCGCCTTGAGGCGCATGTCGAGATTGCCGCCAAGCTGAATGTCGGTGCCGCGGCCGGCCATGTTGGTGGCGATGGTGACTGCGCCCGGCACGCCCGCTTGCGCAACAATGGTGGCTTCCTGCTCGTGGTAACGGGCGTTCAGCACCTGGTGGGGAATGCCGTGCTGCTTCAGCAGGCTGGAGAGATATTCTGACTTCGCGATCGACACTGTGCCCACAAGCACCGGCTGGCCGCGGCGATGGGTGTCTTCGATGTCGGCCAGGATGGCTTTGTACTTCTCGCCCGCCGTCCGATAAACTTCATCATCGTCGTCGGCGCGCTTCACCGGCTTGTTGGTCGGGATTTCGACCACGTCGAGCTTGTAGATGTCGCCGAATTCCTGCGCTTCGGTCGCCGCTGTGCCGGTCATGCCGGAGAGCTTGTCGTAGAGACGGAAGTAGTTCTGGAACGTGATCGACGCCAGCGTCTGGTTCTCGGGCTGGATCTGCACGCTTTCCTTGGCCTCGATCGCCTGATGCAGGCCCTCCGACAAGCGCCGGCCGTGCATCATACGGCCAGTGAATTCGTCGATCAGAACGACTTCGCCGTCTTTGACGATGTAGTCCTTGTCGCGCTGGAAGAGCTTGTGTGCGCGAAGCGCCTGGTTCGCGTGATGGACAACGGAAATATTGGATGGCTCGTAAAGCGAGCCCTGCAAGAGCCCGCGCTCGACCAGCATCTCCTCGATGCGTTCCGAGCCCTCTTCGGTGTAGGTGATCGAGCGCTGCTTTTCGTCGTGCTCATAGTGCTCGGGGCGCAGGAGCGGAATGACCGCGTCGATCGCTTTATAGAAATCGCTGCGGTCTTCGGTCGGGCCGGAAATAATGAGCGGCGTGCGCGCTTCGTCGACAAGGATGGAGTCGACTTCGTCCACGATCGCGAAGCGGTGGCCGCGCTGGACCATCTCGCCCAGAGAGTATTTCATGTTGTCGCGGAGATAGTCGAAACCGAATTCGTTATTGGTGCCGTAGGTGACATCGGCCGCGTAGGCTTGGCGGCGCTCGTTATCGTAAAGACCATGCACGATGACGCCGACCGACAGACCGAGGAAACGATAGACTTGGCCCATCCACTCGCTGTCGCGCTTGGCGAGATAATCGTTGACGGTGACGACGTGGACGCCGCGGCCTTCGAGCGCGTTGAGATAGACCGGCAGCGTGGCGACGAGCGTCTTGCCTTCGCCGGTGCGCATCTCGGCGATCTTGCCTTCGTGCAGAAACATGCCGCCCATGAGCTGCACGTCGAAATGGCGCATGCCGAGCACGCGCTTCGAGGCTTCGCGCACCGTGGCGAATGCTTCGGGCAGAACCTCGTCGATCTTGCCGCCGCGGGCGAGCCGCTGGCGGTACTCGCTGGTCTTGTTGCGGAGGGCCTCATCGGAGAGCGCCTCAAAGGTTCCTTCGAGCGCATTGATGCGCTGAACCATGGGGCGCAGAATGCGCACCTTGCGCTCATTGACGGAGCCGAAAATCTGCTTGGCGAGGTTGAGCATGAGGCGCGATCTTAATTCCCGTGCGCCGTCTAATTTATGGCGCTGAGCGTTCCGTCGAGTGCTTTGAGCTTATTGGCTTTTTTGTGGCTCTCTGGCGCGCGCCCGCGTGCGAAAACACTCTCGACTCGTGCGCTGGCGAGACTTAAGAGCGCCCCTGGGCGGTGTCAATGCGGCCTCCAGGGTGCGCATCTTGCACGCTGCCTGGAACTCTAAGGAACGCAGAACGCATGGCTTCGCCGAAGCGCGCCCCCCTTGTCGCCGCATTGTTTGTTCTCGCGCTCGGCCTCGCAGGCTGCGGTCTCGGCCGGGATCAATCCGGCGACAATGGCGCGGTCCGCAACCCGATTGTGGCGGCGACCGTTAATGGACGCCCGATCTACGTCGAGGACGTGCGGGCGCATGCGGTGGCGCGCGGCATCCTGCAAGAAGGCCAAGACCTCGATGCGAACTCGAACGCCTTCTATTTTGCCCTTGAGGAACTCATCCAGGTGCGCCTTTTCGCCATGGAGGCGGAGGCGCGCGGGCTCGATCGGCAGCCGGACGTCGCGCGGCAGCTCGAAAACGCGCGCGAACAAGTCCTCGCCAACGCAATCTATGAAGAGATCGACGAGCGAGCCACCAATCCGCAGGCGATCGCGCGTCTTTACAACGAAAACATGCAGCGCCTCGGTCAGGGTCAGGAAGTGCATTTGCGCCACATCCAGTTCGATACGCGCGAAGCGGCGGACGCCGCCAAGCGCCGCCTCGATCACGGCGAACGCTTCGAGGCGCTGGCGTTCGAACTCTCGACCGATCGCGATTCCGCCGCCGACGGCGGCGACATGGATTGGGGGGCCGTCTCCGATCTGAACGCCGGCTTCCGTCAGGCGATCGAGCACGCCAATGTCGGCGACTTGGTCGGCCCGGTGGAGATCAACGGCAAATGGGAGCTGATCCGCGTCGATGATCGCCGCGAGCGCGGCGCGCAAAGCCTGGAAACGCTGCGGCCCCGCATCGTGGATTGGCTGCGCTTCCAGGAAATCACGCAACTGGAGGAGCGGCTTGAACGCAACGCGCGCATCGAGCGTTTGCGTGAGCCCGAGCAAGGCATGGCGCCGACGCCGCAAACGCCGGCGCCGCCGGATGCGACGCAATCGCCGTCGCCGCCGTCGGCCACACATGCAGCGCCGGATGTGACCGCGCCTCCCGGACAGAACCCGCCGCCGTTCCCGTTCCCGGTTGGCCCGGGCAGCGCGACGGGACCTGCCCAGCAAACGCAAGCCCCGCCCCCAGCGCACGTGACGGCGCCGGTGGTAGCGCCGCCGCGCCGCGGCAACGGCGGGCAAGCATCGACGGCGACAACAACCAGTGCGGGTCCATCGCAGTGAGCGGACCGGCCGCGCGAGTCTCTCCACTTGCGCCGAAGCGCTTCCCGGATTTGCCTGCGATCGCCGGCGTCGAGGCAGGGATTGGGCGAGCCGGCTTGTACAAGCATGAACGGCCAGACTTGCTGCTGATGCGTTTTGCCGCCGGCGCGCGCGCAGCGGGCGTGTTCACGACCAACGCCGTGGGTTCTGCGCCGACCGACTGGTGCAAGCAGGCGCTGTCGGCCGGCCGCGGCAGTGTGCGCGGAATTCTGGTCAACGCGGGCTGCGCCAATTCGTTCACTGGGCCCGCCGGCGATGCGGCCTGCAAGCGTGCGCTGGAGGCAGCGGCGGCGCAGATCGGCGTTGGCGGCGCACGCGAGATGCTGGCGGCGTCGACGGGCGTGATCGGCGTGGTGCTCGATGCCGACAAGATCGAAGGCGCGCTGGCCGGAATCGAGTTGGGTCCGGTGCGCTGGCCCGAGGCGGCGTCGGCGATCATGACCACGGACACCTTCGCCAAGGGCGCGGGCGCCACGTGCGAGATCGATGGCGTGAAAGTGTCGCTCGCCGGCATCGCCAAGGGCTCCGGCATGATCGCACCGAACATGGCGACGATGCTGGCGTTCGTGTTTACGGACGCAGCGCTGTCGACGCCGGTGCTGAAGTCGCTGCTGCGGGCGGAAACCGAGGCGAGCTTCAATTCGATCACCGTCGACGGCGACCGCTCGACCAACGACTGCGTGCTGCTTTTCGCGACCGGGCAAGCCAAGATACCGCCGATCGCCGACGCCAAGGATGCGCGGCTCGACAGCTTCCGTGCGGCGCTCGGGCAAGTTCTTCGCGATCTGGCCATCCAGATCGTGCGCGATGGCGAAGGCGCAACAAAGCTGGTGGCGGTGAATGTGGACGGCGCGGCGAGCGATGCGTCCGCCAAGGCGATTGCCCGCACGATTTGCGAAAGCCCGCTGGTGAAAACGGCGATCGCCGGCGGAGACGCCAACTGGGGCCGCATCGTGATGGCGATCGGTCGCGCCGATCAGCCGATCCGGCGCGAGATGATCAGCGTGCGCTTCGGCGATCTTTTTGCGGCGCGCGACGGCATGATCGCGACGGAATACGATGAAGGTGCGATGAGCGCCTACATGAAGCGCGACGAACTGGAGATCTCCGTAACGGTCGGCGGCGGCTCCGGCCGCGCGCGCATGTATACATGCGATCTGACCAAACGTTACGTCGAGATCAATGGCGATTACAGGAGTTAACGCTCGGCGCGCGCCAGCGGCGCCGCACGCGGGCACACTGCTGACACTTGATGCACGCGCCCCTCGCCATAGCTCAGGCGGCATGAAGCTCTTTTACTCCCCAGGCGCCTGCTCGCTTGCTCCGCACATCGTCATCCGTGAAGCCGCGCTCGATGTTGCACTCGACAAAATCACGTTCGGAAAAGAGCGCACGACGGAGGACGGCCGAGATTTCTTCAGCATCAACCCGCAGGGTTCGGTCCCCGCGCTGGAGCTGGATGACGGCGAAGTGTTGACGGAGAACGCGGCGTTGCTGCAGTTTCTCGCCGCGCAAGCCCCGGAGAAGGGACTTGCGCCACAGGAAGGCATGTCGCGCTGGCGCTTGCTCGAGACGCTCAACTTCATCGCGACCGAGCTGCACAAGGGCTTCAGCCCCCTCTTCCATAAACCCTCGCCCGAGGCGCGCGCGGCGCTCGTGGAGCGACTGCAAAACCGGCTGGCGCTGCTGCAGAGTAAACTCGGCAATAAGCGCTACTTGCTTGGCGACGCCTTCACCATCGCCGATGCGTACGCGTTCGTCGTCCTGCGCTGGGCGCACGCGTTCCAGATCGATCTTTCGGGCCTGCCGGAGCTTAAGCGCTATTTCCAACGACTGACGGCGCGTCCGGCGGTCCAGCAAGCGCTGACGGAAGAAGGGCTGCCAAGTCCGTAAGCACCGGTTAGGGTAAAGCCGGTTCAACCATTTCGGCTCACGGCTTCTTCATGCAAATGAGCGATGCTGGCGCTTCATCGCGGCCCCTGTTGTTGGTGGCGGCCGCGGCCTTGATTGATGCGTCGGGGCGCGTCCTGCTTACGCAGCGGCCTCAACACAAGCAACTCGGCGGCCTTTGGGAATTTCCCGGCGGCAAAGTCGAGCCTGACGAGGCGCCGGAACACGCGCTGGTGCGGGAGCTGAAGGAGGAACTGGGTTTGACCGTCGAGCCTGATGCTCTCGATCCCTTTGCGTTCGCTTCGCACAGCTATGCGGACTTTCACTTGCTGATGCCGCTCTACATCGTGTCGCGCTGGGCGGGCGAGTTGAAACTCGACCCCAACGCCGCGCAAGCAATGGCATGGGCGAAGATCAGCGAGCTGCGAAGCTACCAGATGCCGCCGGCGGATATCGTGCTTGTAGACCGACTAACGGAACGGAGCGCAGCATGATCCGCGCCTTCCTTCGAGACGAACGCGGCGCGACCGCGATCGAATACGCCGTCATCGCCAGCCTGATCTTCCTGGCGATCGTCGCTGCGATCGTGCCGATCGGGCAGACGTTGAACGGCGTGTTCGGACAAGTGAGCAACGGCTTCTCGGGCTAGGACTCGAGTTCGACATCCCAATAGAGATAGTCGACCCACGTCTTGTGCAGATAGTGGGGCGGGAAGCGCCGGCCGACATGCTGCAACTCATGCATGGTCGGACGCCGCGGCCTGCGTCGCGGACGCATCGCGGCGTGACGGGCGTACTTGCCGCCCTTGCGCAGATTGCACGGCGCGCACGCGGTGACGATGTTGTCCCAGGTGGTGCGCCCGCCCTTCGAACGCGGCAGAAGATGATCGAAGGTGAGATCATCGTGTGCGCCACAATACTGGCAGGCGAAGCCGTCGCGCAGGAAGACGTTGAACCGGGTGAACGCCGGTGGGCGATCCTGCGCAACATAGTCGCGCAGCGAGATCACCGACGGCAGCTTCATTTCCAGCGACGGCGAATGGATGGCCTTGTCGTAGTGGGCGACGACATCAACGCGTTCGAGGAAGACGGCTTTCACCACTTCCTGCCACGGCCACAAAGAGAGCGGATAGTACGAGAGCGGCCGGAAATCAGCGTTCAACACCAGCGCCGGGAAACCGGCCAAGGGGGCGCTGGATACATTCATTTGGTGCGGCCCCGCTGGGGCCGCGTGGCAATCGCCTGATCGGTGTTCAAAGCCGGTGGACTGAAGACACGCTCCTTGTGCCGCAAGCTATATCACAACTCGCAGCGGCGGATTCCAGCCCTAACTGATTTGGCGCGACAGGTTCGTGACACTCCGGCCACTTTCCGCGGAAAAATGTCAGCGCGCGGGTGTGATGGCCTTTGTTTTCAGGCGGCTGGCGAGGAAAGCGCCGCCCAGATCGAGGCCATCCTGGCCGATCGAATGGGGTACGCCGTAACTCACGTGCCATTGGGCGCCGTGTTCGGCTGCCGCGAGCTGCTCGGCCGAGTCGAACATGGCGGCGATCGGGATGGTAGGATCGCGGTCACCGTGGATCAGCAGCACCGGTGGTTTCGAGCGCATCTCCTCTTTGAGATTGCGTCCCACCAGCACGCCGGAAAACCCCAGGATACCGGCGATTGGCTTGGCGCGGCGCAACCCGACATAGAGCGACATCATGGCGCCTTGGCTGAAGCCCACCAGCACTAGGCGGCTTTCGTCGAGACCATACTTTTCCAGTTCGCGATCGATGAAGCGATCCACGGATTGGGCGGCATTCTTGGCCCCCTGCTCCATCAAGTGTGGATCGAGATTGGAGATCGGAAACCACTGATAGCCGCCGGGGACTTGCGGCACGCTTTCGATGGCGTTGGGCGAGACGAAGGCGGCGCCGGGCAGCGCGCCGGCCCAGTATGGCGCAAGGCTGATCAGATCGGCGCCGTTGGAGCCGTAGCCGTGCAGCAGGATCACCAGCGCATCGGCCTTGCCGCCGCGCGCCGGCGGCATGCGCGGCCCATCGAGGAAGACTGTCATGGGCGAGTGCTAGCGGCTACGGCTGGGCGGCGATAGCCTGTTGGGCTGATGCGTTTCGTCACCCGCTTCGCGCCCTCGCCGACAGGGTACCTGCATCTGGGCCATGCACTCTCGGTGCTGACTGCGTTCGATGCGGCGCGCGCGGCTGGCGGGCGCTTCTTGCTGCGCGTCGAGGATATCGACCAGGGCCGTTCGCGGCCGGAATTCGAGGCGGCAATCTACGAGGATCTGGCTTGGCTCGGGATCGCATGGGAAAGCCCGGTGCGGCGGCAGTCTGAGCACATGGCCGCGTATGCCGGCGCGCTAGAGAGCTTGATCGATCGCCAGCTGGTCTATCGCTGCTTCCGGACGCGGCGCGAGATCGCCGAGGCCATCGCCAGCGCGCCGCACGGCGTGAGCGAGGACATGTTTGGCGGCGAGGCATTGCCTGCTGAAGAGGAAGCGGCGCGGATCGCGGCCGGAGAATCGTTTGCTTGGCGGCTCTCGCTAAGGAAGGCGCGCTCCTTTCTGGGGCCGGCCTATTTTTCCCTGGTGTTCGAGGATGACGCCGGCCCCATTCGCGCCGAGCCAGGCAGACATGGCGACGTGGTGCTCGCACGCAAGGATTTTCCGACAAGCTATCACCTGGCAAGCGTCTGGGACGACGCACTACAGGGCGTGACCCACGTGATCCGCGGCGAAGATCTGCGCGATGCGGCGCACTTGCACGTCCTGCTCCAGAAATTGCTGAATCTGCCGCAACCAATCTATCGCCATCACCGCCTCATCCTGGGCGAGGACGGCAAGCGACTGGCAAAGCGCGATCGGAGCGCGACCCTGCGGGCGCTGCGAGAAAGCGGCGCAACGCCGGGCGACGTGCGCGCCATGCTCGGCATGAATGCGCCGCAAGGCTAACGCGCGTTCACTGCGTATTGCCCGGGATTTGAACGCTTCTGAAATCATAGCTGTGTAGGCTTTGCTACATCGAGGAGTAGCCGGCCACAAAGGCGGGCGAACGTACGTCATGCGCTGGGTGGATTGTTGTTCGTATGTCGGGCCGGACCGGAGGGTCGTGCCGCCCGGGCTGCGCATACGCGAACGCCGCCGCAAGAATCTCGCAGACCAGCCGCCCCCGCTCGATCGCGAATTGCGGCATCTGCGATTGATGGTGCTCGATGCATACGGAGCGCGCGGCGTCACGTTGTTCGCTCAGCGAACCGCCGCGATCGCCTTGCTTGCCGAAGCAGGAGGCGAACCAGGGATTGGGGACATTCTCACTGGCTTGAGTGAGTCGCTGCTGCGCCGCTGGGACGACGATCCGCGGCCGTTCATCTACGAACAGCTGGATCGCCTGCACGGTGCGAAGAGACTCAACTAATCCGGATAGTGCCGGTCGCCTGTCCAGGCGTTCATCGCCTCGATGGTTTGGTGTGCGGATTCGAGCTTGTGGTCAGGCACGTTGGAGACGCGCGCCGCGTTGATCCAAGCTTGGATTGCAGTCGGCGCCAGGCGATCGCGGGCGCAGAGCACGAACATCGGCTCGTCTTTACCGAGCGAGGCGAGCGAGCCATGCTCGATCTCGGCGGCAAGAAGCCTGTAACCCGCATCGCTCAAGAGCTTCGCGCATTGCTTCATGACATCATCCATGCACGCCTCCGGGGTTCGCGGCCTGGGTTTGCGCGGCGGGAAACGCGGCGATCACTTTAGCCAGCCAGTCGCCAAGCGCATCCCAGTGCGTGAGATTGTCGTCGAAATGGCCGAGACGGACGACCACCATATCGCGCGCCGGCGCAACGATGATCATCTGACCTTCGTGGCCTTGCGCCGAGAACGTGTCGGCAAGGGAATTGTCGCGGATGGTTGAATGTATCGGCCGGCCCGTACCTTGCGAGGGCGTGAGCCACCAGCCGGCGCCATAAACATCGCTGTTCGCATCGCTACCGCGGGTGCGGGCGAAATCAACCCAGCCTTGCGGCAGGATGCGGCGCCCATCCCACATGCCGTCGCGCAGATAGAGATAGCCGAAGCGGGCAAAATCGCGCGCCGTCGCCCACACCAAGGCGCTGCCATAGAACGTGCCGGCAGGGTCGAACTCCACGATCGGGTGCATGCCGATTGGGCCGAAGAGCGACTGCTGCATCCAGGCGCGCATGCGGTCGCGGCGTTCGATCGGATTCCGCGGATCGGGGACGATGGTGCGTGTCAGCGCATCGGCGATGAGCACGACGCCGGCGGAATTGTAGTTCCAGTGCGTTCCGGGATCGTGGATGAGCGGCAGGCTGGCGGCCCAGCGCGTCGTGTCCATATGCCCTTCCCCGTAAAGCATGCGCGCGGCGCCGTTGCCGAGCACGGTGGTGACGCCGATCTCGTGATAATCCTGGCCGTCGACCATCTGCATCCACTGGCGCCAGCTGATTGAAGCGCGGCGGTCGCCGGCGCTCCAATTCGGATTGCCCATCGGCGCATCGATAGCGACGCGGCCTTGCAACACCGCGGCGCCGACCAGCGCCTGCGTGATCGACTTGGCCATCGACCAGGAGATGAGGCGCATATCGCGGTTGTAGCCCGCGGCGTAACGCTCGAAGACGATGCGGCCGTGCTGGACGATAAGCACAGCGCGGGTTTCGCCATAACCTTCGTTCACGCCCGCGAAGGCTTCGGTCATGGCAAGGTCGAAGGCCGGACGATCCATGTTGTCGGGGAGCGGCGCCTCCGCCCATTCCGTCGTCGGCCACGCAAGACCGGCCGGCTGCGGCGCGAGCGGCGCCAGCTGCTGCGCATGCGCCGCACTTGCCGCGGCGAAAGCCAAAATTCCCGCTACCATCGCGCTGCGCAGCATGACGCATCCCCTCGCCTTCGCTATGCTAGCCCGAGCATAAGGGGAGGCGCCGGTGTCGCGCAAATACTGGTTGCTCGGAGTGCTAGCAATTCTGGCGCTGCTCGTCGGCGGCGGCGCCTATGCGGCGCGCGAGCCTTATGCCTATGCGCGGGTGGCGACAGCCTACGCAGCGAAGCAGATGTGCTCGTGCCTGCACGTGAGCGGACGCACGGCAGATTCGTGCATGGCGGAGTTTCCGCAAGCCGCACGCGGCCAGTTCAGCGTCACCTCAACCGGCAATCGCGTGCATGCAAGCGTGATGTTCGACGCCGTCAGCGCCGACGCCGTCTATGAGGAAGAGTACGGCTGCCGGCTGCTGAATTAGCCGGCGCGCGCTAGACGGCGACCGTGACGCGCAGGAATGTGGCGGGGATGCGCGTGATGTCCTTGCGGCCGCTCGTGTTCTTGGCTTCGAACAAATCCTGCAACTCGCGCTGCAACTCATCGACGAGCCCGCTTTTCCAGGCCGCATCGAAAGCATTCATGGTCGGGCCGTAGAAATTGCGGAACTCTTCGAGGAATTGCGCGGGCGAGCCGTTGTAGTTGAAGACATAACTGTCACGCAGGAACGAAATCTTGTCCTTGGCTATGCCAGCGCCTCCGAAGCGCTCGATGACGTGATCTTCGATACCCCAGGTCATCGGACTGACGAAGCCTTCGGGCGGCGGCGGCGAATAGGACGAACTGATCTTCAAGATTTGCGCGACCAGCGTAGGGTCGCCGGGGATCCAGTTGCCCATGACGATACGACCGCCGGGCTTGGCGACCCGCACCATTTCCTTGGCGACGTCGTGAGGACGGGGCGCGAACATCGCGCCAAAAATGCTGATGACGAGATCGAAAGTGTGCGCTTCCAGCTGGCGCAGCTCCGAGGCGTCGCCCTCCTGGAAGCGGCAATTGGCGAGGCCCGCGGCGCGGGCGCGCTTGTTGCCGGCTTCGACCAGATTGGCGGCGATGTCGACGCCCAGCACATCGGCGCCCAGCTCGGCTTCCGGAAGCGCCGTGGTGCCGTCGCCGCACCCGAGATCGAGCACTTTCAAGCCCCTGGTTATGCCCAGACTTGCGACAAGCTGCTCGCCACTTTCGCGCATGCTCGCGGCAATGCGGGTGAAATCGCCCTTCTCCCAGAGCGCTTTGTTCGGATTCATGATTGTTCTCCTGTCGCCAACCTCACACGAGCGAGACCGCGTTGCTTGAAGAGAGCTTGGAGAAATTTCGGAGATTGTGGCTAGAGCAGCCAGCCCTTCGGGTTCCAGATCGGGCGGCGCAACAAGGCCAGCACGATGCCAACCCCCGCGCGGATCAGAGCCCATATCACCACGGCGATATGCACATAGAGGGCGACAATGCCCAGCGCGCCATTCACGAAAATGAGCGCGCTCGCGATGGTCCAGACTGCGAAGCCAATGATGAGCGTGCGCAGCGCGTGCTCATGATGCGTGCTCGCCCAGGGCATGGCGTCGTAGCGATTGGGCATGGCGAGCGCGACGGCCGCAAGCGCCAACGCCAGCGAAATGCACGATGCGAGCACAATCTGAATTGGGGCGCCCGGCGGCGATGGAAACGGGAACAGAAATGCCGCTATGTAGGTCGCCAGCGTCAAGAGCTGCACCAGCACCGCCTTGCCGCGATGGGTCTTGAAACCCATGCCGCCCTGCTGACGCTGCTGCACGCGTTTGGGCGGGCGGCGGAACGGCGTGACATTGTCAGAGGGCATTTGCCCTGATTTGGCCCGCGCCGCGCCGGAGAGCAAGCGCGCTATTTGCGCATGGGTTTCAAGTGGATTTCCACGCGCCGGTTGCGGGCGCGGCCCCACTCGGTGTCGTTGGAGGCGATCGGCTCCCACTCGCCGCGGCCGCTGGTTGCGATACGGCCGTAATCGACGCCGAAATCCATCAAGGCTGCGCCGACCGAGTGAGCGCGCCGCTCGGAGAGGCGCTGGTTGTAAT
>JAFEDV010000317.1 GCA_018241475.1 Pseudomonadota bacterium
CATGGCGGCGCTCGATCAGTTCCGCACGGGCGAGCCCCCCCTGCTCGTCGCTTCCGACGTCGCAGCCCGCGGCCTCGACATTCCCGAAGTCAGCCACGTCTTCAATTTCGACGTTCCCCATCATCCGGACGATTACGTTCACCGCATCGGCCGCACCGGCCGCGCCGGCCGCCTCGGCGCCTCATTCACGCTCGTCGCTCCCGGCGATCGTAAGAGCGTCGAGGCGATCGAGAAGCTCACTGGCAAGCCTATCGAGAAAGCCAGAATCGAAGGGGTGCCGGAAGCGGCGCTCGGCGACGCGCGCGACACTGGCGGCCGCGGCCGCCGCGCCGAAGAACTGAAGAAGGAGCACTCGAAGCGCCTTTCCGAAAAGAAAGAGCGCTACATGAAGCGCGACGCTTCACGCGGCGAAGCCTCGACCGAACCAGTGCGGCGCGAACCGCGCGCGGAAAGGCCAAAACCGCCGGCGTCCGAACCCAAGCGCGAAGCCAAGCCGGCGCAAGATCGCGCCGCCACGCCCGGCTTCGGCGACAACACCCCGGCGTTCCTCAAGCGCAAGTAGCGCCGCAGCGAACCGCCGCGGTCCGCTAGTCTTCCAATCCCGCGCCCTCGTCCAACCCCAACATCAGGTTCAAATTCTGCACCGCGGCGCCGCTTGCGCCTTTGCCGAGATTGTCGAGCAGCGCCACCAGGCGCGCCTCTGCATCGTGCCCGAACACGAACAGCTTCATCCGGTTCGTGCCGTTCAATCCCTCCGGATCGAGCGTCTTCAGCGCGGCGGCCTCTTCAAGCGAAGCCACTTCTACGAACCGTTCGCCGGCGTAGTGCGCACGCAGCGCTTCATGCACTTGCGCCAAGCTCGGCGCAGTCGACAGATTCTGCAGCGCCACAGGCACTTCGACGATCATGCCTTTGTAGTAGCGGCCGACGCTCGGCATGAAGATGGGCGAGCGAGCTAGGCCCGCCTGCACACGCATTTCCGGCACGTGCTTGTGCTCCTGCGACATCGCGTAGATGCGATACGGAACGCGCGTGTAAGCGGACGATGCCTCGTCCTCGAACTCGGCGATCATGTTCTTGCCGCCGCCGGAATAGCCGGAGACCGCATTGACGTACGTCTGTGCGCCAGCAGGCAAAAGCTTCGCTTCAATCAGCGGCCGCACCAAGGCAATGAACCCTGTCGCATAGCAACCTGGATTGCTCACGCGACGGGCAACGGCAATTTTCGCGCGCTGGCCTTTGGTCATTTCCGGGAAACCGTAGATCCAGTCCGGCGCCACGCGATGTGCAGTCGATGCGTCGATGACGCGCACATCGGGATTTTCGATCAGCCCCACTGCTTCGCGCGCCGCATCGTCCGGGAGACATAGGATCACCGCGTCCGCGCCGTTCAGCAGCCGGCGCCGCTCGTCCACGTCCTTGCGCTTCGCCGGATCGATCGAGACGAGCTCGAGGTCGCGCCGCCCTTCCAGACGCTCGCGAATCTGCAAGCCCGTCGTGCCCGTTTCGCCGTCGATGAAGACTTTGGCCATCTAGCTCGGCTCCCGATCATCAGCTTCAGCGCCACGTTCCATCGCCCACTCAAAGATCTGCTGCAAATCAACCGGCTTCACCGCGTTCAACGCGCTTCGCGATCACGGTGAGCGCGTTCACGTTCAACGATGTCTCTTTCCATCGCAACGTTGGGTCACGCCCATACTCATCGTCGATGATAACCCAGTGAAATTGGCCGCTGCTTGCGAGGGCATCACCGAAGCAGACACCCATGCTTTGCAGCTCGTACCGTTGTTCCGGTGCGTAGACATGATCCGACAGCATTCGTTCAAGAATTTGCATGTCGCGTGGTTCACCGTGCAGCGCAGCGCCGTACCGAGCACGCGCTTCAACACGGACCAACTTACGCTGCCGTTCCATTTGCTCGACGTCGTCAGGTAGAAGCTCGGAGAACATCCAATACTCCAAAACAAAGCGGGCGCTCCGTTTCCG